>CAYYBU010000136.1:0-6908 GCA_964469945.1 uncultured Planctomycetaceae bacterium | reverse complement strand
CAGCCAGGCCGGCTCGGAACCTGCCGAGTTGATCGGCGATGCCCTGAAGCAGTTCCTCTCGCGCAACTCCGTGTGGGGCGACCGGGTGGCCGTTTCGGTTTCGGGCCAGGCGGGCCTGGCGCGGTTCATCAAGCTGCCGCCGGTCGAGGCCAAGAAGATCCCCGACATCGTCCGCTACGAAGCCCGCCAGCAGATCCCCTTCGATCTGAACGACGTGATCTGGGATTACCAGCGCATGGGCGGCGGCAGCGAGGAGGAAGGCTTCGCCCTGGAGACGGAGATCGGCCTGTTCGCCATGAAGCGCGACGCCGTCTTCCGCGCCTTGGAGCCGTTCCAGGACGCCGGCATCGAGCTCGACATCGTGCAGCTTACGCCGCTGGCGCTGTACAACTACGTGGTCTTCGATCAGTTGCGCGATCTGCCCTCGTTGGAAGAATACGATCCGGAGAATCCGCCGGAATCGGTGGTGGTCGTCTCGTTGGGCACCGACTCGACGGACTTGGTCGTCACCAACGGCTTCCGCGTCTGGCAGCGGAGCGTGCCGCTGGGCGGCAACCACTTCACCAAGGCCTTGACCAAGGAGTTGAAACTCACCTTCGCCAAGGCCGAGCACCTGAAGCGCAACACCACCAGCGCGCAGGATCCCAAAGTGATTTTCCAGGCCATGCGGCCGGTGTTCAACGACCTGTTGACCGAGTTGCAGCGTTCGTTGGGCTTTTTCTCCAATATCGACCGCAATGCCAAGATCGGCCGCGTTGTGGCCCTCGGCAATGCCTTCAAGCTGCCGGGGCTGCGGCGCTACTTGTCGCAGAGCCTCGGTTACGACATCCAGCGCGTGGAGTGTTTCCGCGGCCTGGATGGCCCCGAGGTGATCAATGCGCCGAGTTTCAAGGAGAACATTCTCAGTTTCGGCGTCTGCTACGGCTTGACCTTGCAGGGGTTGGGCCTGGGCGGGCTGAAGACCAACCTCTTGCCCAAGCAGATCGTCAAGGACCGTTTGATCCGCGAGAAGAAGCCCTGGGCGGTGGCCGCGGTCGCCGTGCTGCTGTTGGCTTGCACCCTCAGTTATGCGGCCTATTCGTTCATCTGCTTGCGCACGGTCACGAGCGCCGACTGGGCGCCGGCTCAGGCCCATGCCGACAAGGTGGCGGCCGATGCGAAAACGTTCCGCGACACCTTTGCCGCGACCAAAAGCGAATTTCAGGGCATCCAGCAAATCGGCGACCACCTGGTGGGCAACATCGAGGGCCGCGTCTCGTGGCTGGAACTGCTCAAGGCCATCAACGAGTCGTTGCCGCAGGACGACCCCAAGCAGAAGATTCCGGAAAAGATCTCCGATCGCAATCAGTTGCAAATCACCAATCTGGAATGCCAGCAGCTCGACGACTTGGCGCCGTGGTTCGCGGGGGTGAAGAAATGGTACACTCCGGTGGGCGGCGAGTCGGCGCCCGCCGCCGCCGCAACGCCCGCCGCTCCGGCTGCGCCCGGTTCTCTGGCCGCGCCAGGAGTGCCCGGTGCCCCCGCAGCGCCCCCGCCCGGTGCCTTCGCGGCGAATGATGCCGGGCCCAAAGGCCCCGGCTGGGTGATCAAAATCGAAGGGCACCATTACCACAACATGGGCGCCAATCAGAGCGGCGAATTCGTCAAGAGCACGCTGCTGCGAAACTTGGCCACCGGACAGATCGAACTTCCCACCGCCGATCACAACGGCACGGAACGCGTGTCCTTGAAAGACCTGGGGATTGGCTATCCCGTCCTGGTCAGTTCCTTGCGGGTGTACAGCGAGGAGATCAAGAATCCCGATCCGGTGGTGGCCGGCAAAGAGCCTGGCGGCAACGCCGGTCCGAACGGGCGCGGCGGCTTGGCCGATCGCGAGCAGGCGACCGCGGACACGATCAAGTTGCAACGCTACGACTTCAGGGTGCAGTTCTGCTGGAAGCCCACGTTGGCCAGCCAGCGCGACGCCGAGGGAAAAGGGCAAAAACCGCGCGATATGGCGAACTTGGGAAGCACAAAAGAATAAGTCGCCATCGTATTGTTTTGCGGGCCCGAACCGCAAACCGCTGACGGAGAGAGATCATGGATAAAGTCAAAGTGGCCCTGACCCAACTGAAGAAGTATCATTTTTGGGTTCTCTCGGGGGTCGTCGTGTTGCTGGCGCTGATGGCCTGGATGCAGGCGACGGCCGACGTGGACGCCCGCTTCAAGAAGCAGCAAAGCGAGCTTGAGGGCAAGTTCAGCAGCGTCCGCGAGGTCAGCAACACGCCCAATCATCCCAACGAAAAAGTCATCGGCTACATTCGAGAGCAGATTGACGGCGGCAAAGACCGCGAGGGCATGAAGCAGAAGATTCTGCAGGCCTGGAAGATCCTCTACACCCAGCAGCAGAAGAAGAATCCGCTGCCCACCAAAGTGTTGGGGGAGAAGTTCCAAGAGGACTTCGAGCATCTCGGACCTCAAGGCGAGCTGCCCGACGACGACCGCGATGCGTACATGAACCACATTGGCGACCACTTCAAGACGCTTTTCAACCAGATCGACTTGCGGCATCCCAAGGACGAGGACAGCGGCGCCCACAAGGCCGGCAATAACGCCGGGGACGACCCGCGTGCCGGCGGGGGTGGCCGCCGGGCCGGGCGCGAAATGCCGGGGGCGGGCCAACAAGGTTCCAAGGCCGACGAGATGGTGGGCATCGTCGAATGGGATCCGGCCGATTGCGAGCGGCTGCAGAAACGTTTCTTTTGGACCGAGATCCCTTCCACCCAGGAGGTGCGGCTGGCCCAAGAGGACCTTTGGGTCTATGAGGCCCTGCTGCGTATTATTTCCGACACCAATGCGGGCACAACCTACGAAACCGCGGCGATCAAGCGGATTGAAGCCCTGGAAATCGGCAAACAGGCCGTGCAGAGTTGGAAAAAGGAAGAGGAGCAGGTGGTGCGCGGCTTGGCAAGTGGCGGTGGGACGAGTCCCGCCGGCGCCGGCGGTGCGGTCCCCGCGCCGCGCGTGCCGGGCGGCTCTCCAGCAATGCTCACGCGAGACAGACGCGGCGGCTTCGGCGGCCTCGAAGAAAGCTCGCCGCTGGCCGATCGTTACGTGGACGACAAGGGGAAGCCCTTGGCCGACGAGACCAAGCATCCTTACGCCGAGTTCAAGATGATGCCCATCAACCTGCGCCTGGTGATCGAACAGACGAAGATCGTCAAGCTGCTGGCGCATTGTGCCAATTCAAACATGCCGATCGACGTCCGCGCCGTGCGTTTCCGGCCCGGCGAAGGCGAGCCGCTGAATTTGTCGGCCATTGCCCAGGCGGTGGCCCTAGCCAAAGGCGGTCCCGCCGGCAGTGGTGGCCCGGCAGGGATGGTCGTGCCGGCCGGCCGGCCCGCCCGTGCCATGCCGAATGTCGCCGCTGGCGAACACCCTCGGCCGACCAACCAATCCAGCAGCGAGCCTGTCGATTCGGGGTATATCCCCATTGAAGTGCGGGGAATCATTTATATCTACAATCCACCCGATCTGAGCAAGTTGGGGACTGGCGGAACGGGAGCGGGCAAGGCAGCGCCAGGGGCGCCGGCCGTGGCGCCGCCTCCGACCGCGCCGCCGCCGCCAGCCACGCCAGCCACGCTGCCCCCAACCGCGCCACCGGGTGCGACGCCACCAGCCCTGCCGGCCGCCATGCCCGGGACGCCGGGTAGCCCAATGGGCTCGGCCCCTGTCCGCCCGGGCACGCCGCTTTCGCCCCCCGTTCCAGCCACGGGAGTCAAACCATGAAGGCCAAATTCAAGCTGAAACTGAACAAGAAGGCGATGCAGGAGTTCTTGCTCGATAACGTCGAGAAGATCCTCTTCGGCGGCGTCGTACTCTGCGCGTTGGTGATGCTCTACGAGGCCATGACGCTGAAGGGTTACGACAAAGTGCCCGCCCAATTGAACGATTCCTGCAAACTTGCCGAGGAGCACGTGCAGCAAACCAGCGTCGACCCGCCGCCAGAATGGCTGAGTTGGACGAAGCTGGTCGAGTACGGAAAGATTATCGCCGCCACTCAGTACCCGGTCGATCCCGACCGCTACGCCGGTACCAAGCAATATATTAAACCGATCCTGCCGCACCTGAAGCTGCGTCCGCAGCCCGAGTTGCTGGCGGCGGAGAAGTTGCGCGGCACGGCGGGGCGGGGAACGTTCGCCGTCAAGGCGCTGGCCGCCGGTCGTGCCGGCGGCGGCGAAGCCAGACGCGGCATGCGCTACGCCGTGTTCACCGCCTTGGTGCCGGTGGAAAAGCAGAGCGAAGCCTTCCGCAGCGCGTTCGGGGGAGCCGCCCTGCAAGACCCCCGCGTCGACGAGCATCCCAACTACCTTGGCTTTTTCGTGCAACGCGCGGAAGTGCTCCCCAACAACCAAAGCGGAGACATCAATTGGGAAACCTCGGGGACGACAATGGGGTCGGCGCCGGAGATGAGGAAGGCCACGGAGCAGTGGTCCAAGACGGCGGATGAAATCGTCGATCCCCGCTTCCTGACCGGCCAAAGCTCGGAACAACCCTCCCGTGGTGGACGCGGCAGCGAACGGATGACGCTGAGTCGTTTGGTCTTTCCGCTGGGCCCGCTGCTGGGCCGCTCCTGGGGCGCGGAAGTCGTCCACGAGCCGGAAATCTCCACTGCACAGGCCAAGGACGACCGTCCCGGCGCGGGGCATAGTGGCGACCCGGCGGCCGACACCCCCCCACCCGACGCCAGCGGCAGCGGGCCCTTTGGCGACGCGGCGCCGGCAACGGCAAAGACAAAGACCGTCACGGTTCCCGACGACGATAAGAACAAGCCCGTAGAGTATTTGCTGCTGCGGTTCTTCGATTTTTCGGTCGAGCCGGGCACCCTTTATCGTTACCGCGTCGCGCTGCTCCTCGATAATCCCAACCACGGCAAAGAATCTCAGTTCCTGGCCAACAGCGATCTGAGCAAGAAGCCGTGGATCACAACGCCCTGGTCCGAGCCGAGCAACGTGATCGGCGTCGACGAGGACGTTCGCGTCTTGGTCAAGGGGGTGAAAATGCCTCACGGGGCCAGCGGCGATCCGGAAGCGACGGTCGAGATCATGAAATGGCTCCCGGATTCTGGAATCACGGCCCACCACGAATTCGACAAGATTCTTCGCGGCCAGTTACTCGATTACCCCGGCATGAAATTCGATACTCGGCCTCCGGAGTCGCACGCCACCAGCCATGCAACAGGCCGCGGGCGTCCTTCCGTCAGGACGCCGGCGAGCAATTCCTCGACAATCTCCGTCGATTACACGACCGGGGCCACCGTCATCGACATCACCGGCGGCGGCGAGGGGCAGGCCAATGAAGTGCTTCTCTTGGACCAGCAGGGCAACCTGTTCGTCCACAACGACATCGAGGACGATGATTACTTCCTGCAATGGAAGGCGGCACAGGACGCGGCCGGAGGGGCGCCGAACGGAGGACAGCCTGTGGCTCCGCCGCCCAATCAAGGCGGCGGCGGTGTCAGCATCTTTGATGGGAGTCCCCCGGCCAAGCCGGCGAGAAAGTCGCCGCACTAAGGATCGGCCGAAGAATAACTTCCGTACTCCTCACGCTCCGCCGTGATGCAATTCCTCACGGTGGAGCGTGAGGAGTACGGGGCAAATCGGGAAGTTATCTTTCGGCCGGCCCTAACTCGGATTATTCATGGCCCAATTGAAGCCCGAAGCGCAAGCGAGGTCCGGCCAACAGGTTAACCTCGCTTGCGCTTCGGGCTTCAATTCGACACTCCGCGCCGACGCGCCCGGCGTCGGAAAAGGGGACAGGCACCGTCGCCAGCGACGCTCTCTCGCGGGGCCAGCCTGTTTGAGGCGACGGAGCCAGTCCCCATTTCCGATTGCCGAACTTGCACAGTAGAACTAAGACAGCCAGCAGAAAAGAAACCACCCGCCGCCTACGACAATTCGCAACGCCTCACAGCTTCGACGGATCGATGACCTGGTTGTCGTTTTTCGAGCCCAACAGGGCGAAGACGTTCGGATTGACGCTGTAGGAAATGTAACGGGTGGAACCGTCGCACATGACGAACTGACAGCCGGAGCTGTGGGCGCTGCCGAAGCTTGCGCCAGTGCCAAGGTACCCTGCGGTATCCCGCATGGGTGCGCTATCCGTGGAGCGGAACATGTCGTTGTCGAAGCCCGCGTACATGTTCTCGTTGTCGGCGGGATCGGTCCCCGTGGTATACCAGTCGGGCCCGATATACCTTTCCCCGCAGAAGATCGTATTGCTCAACCCGTCGGTAATGCTGGCGGCCTTGACCTCGCTCTGCTGAAAAGAAACGCCATTCAGGCTCGCCGTGCTGGTCCAGGCAAAACCAGGAGCATCGCCAGAATCGAGCGAGCCGGGGCCAGGGAAATATTGATCTGCTGCCTGGCTGCCCGAACTGACCGCATAGTCAGCCCGTGCGACGAGATTTGGCCCCGACGGGGCCTGGATCATGCCCAAATTACCGCAATAGGGCATCGTCCAGCCTTTACTGTTATCCACGATTTTGGGGTAAAGAGTGCTGCGGCGGCGAGTGGGACAATTCATAACCGCCAGCGGAGTTTGCATCAGCGTCATCGTCGTGGCTATCTTGGCGGAATTGCTGGAGCCCAGGCCCTTGCCCAGGTCGTGCAACTGCTGCTGCTCCATGTAAGGGAGAATGTTATAAACCCAGCCCCCGGGTTGGCGGTGGCCAAAACCGCGATCGGGGTCTCCCACCCACGACCATCCCCAGCCGCCGCTGGGAAAAAAGCCTTGCGTGGCTTCGTGCTGGGTGGCGGCCAGTCCCATTTGCTTGAGGTTGTTCATGCAGGTGATGAGGCGGGCCGACTCGCGGGCCCCCTGCACCGCCGGCAGGAGCATACCGACCAGAATGCCAATGATGGTGATGA
>CAYYBU010000135.1:3218-6928 GCA_964469945.1 uncultured Planctomycetaceae bacterium | reverse complement strand
TTAGGAGCCTCGACAAAATAAGTTGATTACTTTTTTCGGTGTTTTGGAAGGATGCGGTAGTTCCACTCGCCGTGGAATGACGCGGGTTGGATTTTGACGGCGGCCAATTCTTCATCGCTGACCTTGATTCCCAGGGGATACGCTCTGGGATCGAGTTCCGCCTTGATCCGAAGACCTTTGGCCGTCGCCGTATTGGCAATCAAATTGATAATCACGTCGTGGCTCACCAGCGGTCGGCCACGCCAGTTTTGTGTGATGTGACAGAACATCCGATGTTCGATCTTGTTCCACTTGCTGGTGCCGGGCGGGAAATGACAAACATGGATCGGTATCCCAAATCGGTCGGCCAAGCCTTGCAATGCCACTTTCCACAGGCGGCAACGGCTGCCGTTGCTCCCGCCGCCGTCCGCCGTAATCAGCAGCCTCTTCGCGCCCCGATGACGCTTCGATCCCATCCTCTTCCACCAACGGTGAATGGCTTCGGCGGCAAAGTGCGCCGTGTCGTGGTCAATGCCGACGCTCACCCAGCCCTGATTCTCCGTGAGATCATATACGCCATACGGAATGGCCTTTCCCAATTTCTCGTCCATGAAGTCATGGACCATGACTTCTTCGGGATATCCCTGCGGTTGCCATTCCCGCCCGTTATTCTTGAATTTCCCGATGATTTCCTTCTTTTTCGTGTCCACCGAGATGACCGGCTGTCCTTGTTCCTGAAACGCCACCACGGTCGCATTGATATGCTCGAACTGGGCGTTGCGGTCGGGGTGATTGTTCCCTTCCTTCGTCTTGCGGTTGCTCTGCAAACTGTACCCAGCCGCCTTCAGCAATCGCCCCACGGTCCGCGGGCTGACAGGATGTCCCTGCCGCCCCAACTGACCAGCCAGTTGCGATGTGCTCTTGCACGTCCAACGCAACGGCGATTGAGGGTCGCCGCGGGTCATCGGATCGACCAACCTTTCCAGACTAGCAACCAATTCGGGATCGACCGTCGTGAGCCGTTTGCGTCCGCCGCCCGATTTTCGCAGCCACGGTTCCCGCGGCGACTCGGGGGCGGCTTCTCGTGTTTCCAGTTCCGTTCGCCCTCTGGCAATCGTGGTTGCCGACATGCCTGTGGCCCGGCTCACGGCCCGCAGACCGCCCCAACCATACGCCCTTGCTTCTGCCGCCGCCCACTGACGACGCATCCGTTCGTCCATCAGCGAAGCCAAAGCAACGTACCGAGATTCAATCCCTTCAATGACGGCTGCATCCTGCATGGCCGCCTTGTACCAGAAACCAAAAAAGTAATCAAGTTATTTTGACGCGATCCCTTAGCCGGAGTCGGCGACGAGCTATAGTTTCACTGGCGTGAGTCTGCGCTGGGCGCTCCCAACCCATTTCCCCTCGCCTTATCTGTCTTATCCGCACCTTCCTCTTCGTGAACCTTGCAGTTCGGCCGTCTTTGGCGGAATCTCTCGACTGCGGCATGGGTCAGGCGTGTACCCTCAATGTACAAAGTCTCCAGGTTCTTCAAACGGGCAAGGTATTCGAGCGATTTGTCGGTGATGCGTGTGTGGCTAAGGCGAAGCGACTTCAGGGTCTCGATCCTCGATATGTGTTCAACTCCACTATCGCCGATGGGAGTGTGCATTAGGTCAAGGGCTGTTAGCCGAGGAAGCGATTGCAGGCAGGCGAGGTCTTCGTCTTTCACCTTGAACGGGGCAATTAGCTGGAGCGTCTCCAGATCGGCGAAGACTGCGATCCGATTTACGTCCGCGCCAGTGATGTCATTCCCCACGAGGTCGATGTCCTGAACCCGCCCACTTTCGTTCCATAAGGCGGTCTCGATGAAGGGAAGCAACGCCGTAAAGGCGGCCCGGTCGCGCGGGTCGGCGTTTCGCGGAACCGGGTGCCTCGTCCGGTAGCACCCACCGAGAACAAGGAGCATGGCCATCGCTGGCGCTAACGCGACAACCAGGCGCAAGCGCGCTGCCACCCAAAAACATGAAGACATCTTGGCCCCTCCCTTCCGTCCACGTAAAAGGGTCGGTTTTACCATGTCGGCACGCCTTCTCGCGAAATTAGGGGTCGCTCGTTCCGAACACCGGTCCACCACGACGGAGCCCTTTATCAGTAGGCCGAGCTTACCGCTACGGCAACGTGTTCTTGACACAACTCACAAACAGCCGGGGGCTCTGTAACCCTAGTGAACCATGCCGGCCTCAACGCGGCCTATCCCGCTGCACCGCCCGCCGTTGTCTGGTACTGGATGGTTCATCCCCTGAATCCATAGCTTTAGCGTTCCTGGGTCGTCCCAAAGCACGCCTGTGCATGCGTTTTCGCCACTATAGAACTTCCATGCGGCGGCCGCGTAGGTCGTGCAGTTATTGTTGCGCACGGCAAAACCAAGCAAGCCATTCGTACCACCGTCGTAAATCGTTGGGTTATTGACGACGACGGATCGGCTAGGGTACAAACCGGCCTGGAAGCCTTGTTCCTTCATCAGGTCATGATCCCACTGCACGCCTGAGACAACAACCGAAGATACGACAAGATTTCCATCTGCGTCGGTCCGTCCTCCGTATCCGTGCTCGTAACGCCCGGCGGTATGCACGTCCGAGGAGTCGTCAACATTTTCGTAGCGAATCCAGGCATGACCGTCGTTTGCGACTACCGAAACCTTCCATGTTCCGGACAGGCTTGTCGGCACGCCGTTGGGGCCGAGGGACTGAAATTGTGACGGCAGGCTTTCGCCCGGCTGCAATAGAATCTCGTTCCCACTCAACTGCCCTGCCGTAGCGGGTTGGGCCGGGGTCGCTGCCGCGACGGCCGGCCCAGCAGGTACGAGCCCGGTTTCCTGTCCGTCATCCAGCGTCCCCGCCCCAACGCCGTCAATCGCACCTGCGAAAACCGAAGCCGGCGAGCCCGACGACAGCGTGCCTGAAAAGCCGTTGTTGGATGAGGAGACATTTGGTATGCCGACAAACCCTCCGGCCACAAGGGAAGTAATTGATGGCGGGCCGGCCACTTGTTCAGGCGCACCAGAATCCGCCTGCCCGGGGCACCACAATCCCGTTGCAGCAGTGACAGGTAGAGTAATGCCGCCACTGGCGAGGGTGTCCATCTTTGGCGGGGTGGCGACAGCCGGCGGGCTCGACTCGCCGCTGCCGCCATAACTGCCGCCGCCGGACGAAGCCAACGACGGCGAGTAGTTTTCGATTGGGAGGTTGTACGACCAGTTAATGTTGCTGAGGGAAAGGCCGCCGCTGTTGCTGGCCCCCACGCTCCATAGCCCGCTCGGGTCACTGTTAATGGTCCAGTTGTTATTGCAGGCTATGGAAAAGTTCGTGCCTTGGTCCGCGGGATCGTTGCTCTCGAAGCGATCCGCCACGGGATCGAAGATGCGATTGGCCGTGACGTACTCGCCGGTTGCCACGTCATAACGCATTCCCGATTGCCCAAAGGCCATGCCGGCGATGATCTGCGTGCCGCCGGTCGGTGCGCCACAACTGGTGTACTCGACGTGGTTGACCAACGCGCCCGCGTTGTCCACCGCGTAGTCCACGGTGCCGTTCCCGTCGGTCACGGCCCATAGCACCTTGTCGGTCGTGGGCATGAACGTCTCGGCAGCCATGATCTGATCCACTGCCTGGGCGTAAAGCTCGCGTTGCGAAATCGCAGGCGTGCCTGTGCCGCCGACCGTTGTCGAATCACTGATTTGCAGATAG
>CAYYBU010000135.1:2454-3208 GCA_964469945.1 uncultured Planctomycetaceae bacterium | reverse complement strand
GACCGTGTAGGTGTAGGTCAACGAAGTCGCACTGGGCCCCACGCCCTCGCAAATCATCCGGCCTTGCCAGTCGTAGACAAACGTGACCACCTGGGTGACCAACCCCGCGCTGGTCGTAGAAACCTCGCGGGCCAGGCGGTTGTCAAAGTCCCAGGAGTAAAGCGTGATCGAGCCGTCGGCGATGCACGTCCGCTCGACGCGGTTGCCTTCCTTGTCATACTGATAATTGTAGATGCCATCCGAGAGCAAGCGATTGTCCGCCCCGGTCACGTAGCCGCCGCCGGTCCGATTGCCGTTCTGGTCAAACGAATAGCCCTCGTTGCTGAGCGTCGTCCCTGAGTTAGTGAGGGTCGCGCCCGTAAGTTGGTCGCTGTTGTCCACCGTGTAGGTGTCCGTGCCGTCCGGCGAGAACTCTTCGACGATGTTGCTGGCAAGATCGTATTGCCAGGTGTAGTTCTCGACCGTCGATCCGAAGCTCTGTTGCATGGACGTGAGGCGGCCCATGCCGTCATAAGTCTGGTACGTCGTAGTCGCCACGATCTTGCTCGGGTCGGCCCAGGTGCTATTGTAGCGGGTGATGCTCGTCGGCTGACTGGCGTCATTGTAGGCGTACTCGATGTGCTTGGCGGTGATGCCCGCACCCGAGTTGATCTCCTGAATCAGCCGGCCCAGGGCATCGTAGACATAGGTGGTCGTGCCGCTCTGACCGCTGATTACGTCGGACTTGTCCGTGACCGTGTGGACGCTGCCGTCG
>CAYYBU010000135.1:0-2444 GCA_964469945.1 uncultured Planctomycetaceae bacterium | reverse complement strand
GAGTTCCGTCAGCGCGGTTGGGACGAAGGAGTAGGAAATCGAGGAATCGGTTAGCAACCAGAACTTGAACGCCCCCGAAGCGGAGGCGCTCCGCGCCATGACCGCGACGTACCAGGTTCCAGCCTGGGTTGCGGTACGCAGCAAATACGGTCGGCCATCGCCGGCGCTGCTGGTGTCGAAGATGGCCTGCGTCCAATCCACTGCCCCGGTGCTTTGGTTCACGGCCGACGGGGGAAGCAGAGCGAGGATTGGAACGAAGGCCGTCGAGGTGATTTCCGCGAGAATCGGTTGCCCAACGGCGACGTTGGCAATGGTCCAAAAAGACGTGCCGCCGGCAGCCAAGGCACCGTCGTTCTCCGCCATCGTCGGCTCGCTCATGTCACCGGAGGCCATGCGGCTGCTGGTCAGCCCGCCGTCCTGGTCGTAGGCGTACTGGTAGTCGGTGGCGTTGGCGGCGTTGCCCGTATCGGTCTCCGTGACGCCCACCACTTGCCCGGCTGCGTCATACCAGGTGTTGATCGTGTGGTACACAGTCCCATGGGCATCCAGCCAATCCTCCTCAACTTGTCGTCCCAGCGGATCGCAGACATACTGGATAACCCGGCCGTCGAAGTCGGTCGTCTCGATGACGTTGCCGTCGGCGTCGTACCCCGTGCTGCTCGTTTCCATGAGCGGATTGGTCGTGGAGATTTGCCGATTGAGCCGGTCGTAGGCATATCTGGTGATGTTGCCATCGGGGTCGGTCACGCTGGTTACGTTGCCCGCGGCATCGTAAGTGGTAGTCGTCACGTAATGTGTGTCGTTGGGACCCGTGGCCTGGGCGGTCAGCGACCGGACCGGGCGGTTCAAGGCGTCGTAAGTCGTGTAGCTGGTGTGCCCATCCGGATCGGTCGTCGAGAGCACGTTGCCATTGGCATCATAGGCGAACGTGGTGGTCGCCTGCGTGAGCGTCGAGACGCCGTTGACGACGGAATACGCTGCCGGATCAATCTCCGCCGTCTTGCGGCCGAGGTTGTCATAAGCGTAAGTGGTCGTGCGGCCCAACTGGTCGCTGGTCGTCAACACGTCGCCCAGGGCATCGTAGGTGGTGCGGACACTATGGTCGCCCGGCGAGTAAGCCGGGGCCGAGTTGGGAATGGCGCTGATCGTCCAGTCCTGGCCCAGCGGATCAATGGTGCAGACCAGGCGATTCAGTCCATCGTAAAAATAGTAGGTCGTGTAATTGGTGTCGAGCACGCCGGTGGTCAGATTCGGCGCGTTGCCGCGGGGACCGGTCGTGTAGATCAGGTTGCCGTCCAGATCATAGCCATAGTAGGTCGCCGGGCTGCTAGTGCTTTTCAGGCCCGTGTTGGGATCGGGCTGGAACACGGCGGTCTTGCGGCCGAGGTTGTCGTACTGGAAGGTCGTCACGCGGCCAAGCGGATCGGTCACGGTGGACACTCGGCCCAACTGGTCGTAAGCCGTCGTGGTGGTGTGCTGCGGGTCGCCCATATAGGCCCCCAGGGCATCGGTCACCTGCGTGGGCTCGTTCCAAGCATTATACTGCGTCCAGGTCGTGTTGCCCAACGGATCAGTCACGGCGATGATGTTGCCGTTGGCGTCGTATAGCCAACTCGTGATGGGGCCGCCGGCGCAGACGACCTGCCACTCGGTTGTGGGATCACCGGCAGAGACGATTTGGTCCAGCCCGACAACCGACACCATTCTCACCGCCTGCGTCTCTCCCGCAAGCGGCAACGGGGAGATGGCGGCCAGCTTGCGGTCCATCGCGTCGTACATGAAGAAGGTCGTGGCCCCAAGGGCGTTGGTGACGGACAGGACGTTGCCCACTGCGTCGTAGACGGTCGTAGTCGTGTCGCCTTGGGTGTCGGTGACTTGCGTCGGAAGGTTTTCCAGGCTGTAGACGTAGCGGGTCGTGTTGCCGTTGGCGTCGGTCGTTGCGGCGACGTTGCCGTTCTGGTCGTAAGTATACGTTGTGGTGGGCCGATAACCGCCTGCGGCGCTCAGGGGGGCGATCACCTGCGTCTTGCGGCCGAGGTTGTCGTAAACGTACTGGGTCGTGTAGGCGATGTCCTGATACGGCGTCGAACTGGGGTTCGTGTCGGCCGCATTCACGACGTACTGGAGATTGCCGTCGTTGTCATAGAAGAATCGAGTGGTCAAGTTACCCAGCGGTCCGCTGCCATCGGGATCGGACTCGATCTGCTGGGTTTTGCGGTTGCACTCGTCGTAAACGAAAGTGGTGACCTCGCCACGCGCGTCGGTCGCGGTCTTCACATTGCCGTTGAAATCATAAGTGTAGCTGGTCGTGGGCCGGCTCTGCCCGGCGGCAGGGACGGGTTGGATCACGGCAAGCACGCGGCCCAGCTTGTCGTAATCGGTTTCGGTGGTGTACGCGGTATCTTGATAGGAAGTCGAACTTTGGTTCGGGTCCGCCGCGTTGG
>CAYYBU010000134.1:0-6955 GCA_964469945.1 uncultured Planctomycetaceae bacterium | reverse complement strand
ACGAACCCTCGTCCATGGCGACGCTCGGCGGTGCTCCCGCGCTCGGGCAAGTTGGTGCGGGCAGTGGTCGGCAATTTGTCGACCGTGCCGGAACCGGGGACGATGGCGTTGTTGCTGGCTGGGTCGCTGTGCAGCCTGGCGGCGTGGCGGAAGCGGCGGAAGTAAGAGTTCCGGCGCGATAACGCTCACCGACGTTCCCGCATGACGGCATCTTTGCCGTCGCAGGGCTCGCGTCAGAGCAGGTTGAGCAAATTACGCTCAAACTGCCGACACGGTGGAGTGTCTTCACCCTCTTCTCAGCACCTCACACTCCGCAGTATAATAGCAATCTGGAAACCAGCAATGGTATGATGAACACCTGTGCCAATTCTCTGGCAGCCTGTCATGGCCAGCCGGGTTATTTTGGACGTGCGAGGATTTGGAGGCCGCCCAATAATGGTTCGCCCATCATGTCGATCGGCCCTGGGGCGAACGCGGCCCGACGCCGCACGAGGTCTGGAACCGGCGGCCGGTGGTGTCCAGGTCCCCACGAGGAAGCGATTCTTGTGGGGACTGGGCGGGTTGGCGGATTTCATGATGTACAACGGCATCAGCGGCATGAGCAATGCCATCTTCGTGATTGGCATGGGCATGAATCCCAAGATCCTCGGCCTGGCCCAAAGCGTGCCCCGCCTGCTCGACATTATTCTCGACCCGATCATCGGCCACCTTTCCGACAACACCCGATCGCGTTTTGGCCGACGGCGCCCGTGGATGCTGGCCGGCGCACTGGTCTCGGCCGTCATCGTGGTCATGATGTGGTATCCGCCGCTGCGTTTCGGTTCCTTGGCCACGACGGTGTTCGTGGTGTCGATGATGGTGCTGCTGTTCTCGGTCGGCTATTCGATGTTCACCATCCCTTACACGGCGCAAGGCTACGAGCTGAGCACGGACTACAACGAGCGGACGCACATTTTCAAATGGCGCATCTACGTGGCGGCCACGTGCGGATTCCTGTCGCCGTGGCTGGTTCGGCTGTGCCTGTGGGTGGAGGGCGATGCCGCCGCGCAGCTCAAGGGCAGCGTGGGCGTGCATTGGGTCAGTTTCGGCATAGCCGGCCTCATCCTGCTGGCGGCCTGCGGGCCGATCTTCGGCTGCCGCGAGGGCGGCGTGCATCGGGCCGAGAAGAAGGTGCGTCTTCGCGACGCGATCAAATTCACTTCGCAGAACGGCCCCTTCCGGCCCTTGCTCGTCGGCAATTTTCTCGTCCAGTTCGGCATGTGCGTGACGGGGGTCTTCTTTTTCTATTTGATGGTGTACGCGATGAGCGGCGGCGACCTCACGCTGGGCTCGACGCGCTTCGCCATCTTCTGTAACGCCATCAACATCGCCACCTTTCTCGGCATGGCGCCCATGGTGTGGCTGACCGATCGGCTGGGCAAGAAGCCCATGCTCTTGGCCATGATGCTGGCCAGCGCCATCGCCTACGCTTCCGTCTGGTTCACGCTTCGTCCGCAGGATGCGGCCATCGTGCTCGACGTGACGGATTTTCTCTGCCGCACGTGCCGGGTTCCGCGCCTGATCGCCGAGCTTTGGCCGGCCTTGCTCACGGCGGCCGGCATCGGCGTCTTCTGCAACTCCATGCCGCTGGTGGTCAACAGCATGTTGGCCGACGTGTGCGACGTGGATGAATTGCACTGCGGTCATCGGCGGGAGGCGTTTTACGGCGCCATCTTCGTCACCTGCAACAAACTGGCCCTGGCCATGACCTTTTTTCTCCAGGGGATTCTGGTCGAGGCGTCCGGCTATCGTGCCAGCCTCACCGAGCAGACGCCCGAGACGATCGCCTATTGGATGAAGGCGCTGTTGTTGACCCAGCCCACCGGTTTCGCACTGGGTTTCGTGTGCGTGCTCTTCTACTCCATCACGCGCGCCCGGGCGGTGGAAGTGCGGCGGCTATTGGATGCCCGGAGCGGAATGGCAGCGGCACTTTTATGCGGTGGCGACATCGTGGAAACAGGAGAATGACGGCATGAAACCCGCCCCGGACATCTTCGCCCGCATTGCCACGGAGCGATGCGCCGCTCGCAGCCGCAGCCTGGTGGCGCCGGCGCCGCCGGCGGCGCCGCCGCCCGAGTTGCCTCTGGATCGGTCTCCGGCGCGGGCCGCCTTCACGCCGGCGGCGAAAATGGACTCGCCGGCGGCGCTGCGGCGGGAGTTGGTCCGCTATCGCCGCAAGATGGCGCCATTTCTCGCCGATCGTGCTCCCGCGCTGACGAGTCCGCGGCTGGTTCGCGCCCTGGCGCAGTTCGATTGGCGCGCGGAGACGGAGGCCGATCGCCGCGACTTCGCGGCCACGCGCGCCGGCGCCGGCGCGTGGGAACGGGTTTCGATTCCACACTACGGCCCGCCGTTGGGCCGGGCGGCGTGCTATTACCGCACGACGTTCGAGGTGACGCAGCCGATGTTGGAGCGCGGGGCGCTGTTCGTCGCCTTCGACGGCGTGGATTACAAGGCCCACGTCTTCGTCAACGGCGCGTATCTGGGCTCGCACGAGGGCTTTTTCGCGCCCTTCGAGTTCGATTTCACCGCCCAGGCCCGGCCGGGCGACAACACGCTCGTGGTCAAGGTGGAAAACGACTTCATTTGCATGGGCAACAGCAGCGGCGGCGAGCCCCTCGACGGCGACAAGATCTACGCGGCCACCGGCCTGGGCTACGACGATCCGCTGCTGGGCTGGCACCATTGTCCGCCGGGCATGGGCATCTGCCAGGGCGTGCGCGTCGAGGCCCGCGCCCGGCGGTTCATTCGCGACGTGTTCGTGCGCCCGATGCCGGACGAAGAGCGCGCCGAGGCTTGGATCGAGGTGTGGAATTGCGACGCCGGCAACGCGCCGGTCAGTTTCGATTGCTCGGTTTTCGGGCAGAACTTCGGCAAAACCGTTTTCGAGTCGCGACGATTCGTGCCGTCCACCGCCGACATCCGCGGCCACGGCGACCTGGACAAGGAGCCGGCTCCCCACGTCGTCGAACTCGCGGGTCCGGGCGTGAGCTATTTCCGCATTCCGTTGGAAATGCCGCACGCCCGGCGCTGGCAACTCGACGCGCCGTGGTTGTATCAGTTGCAGGTGAAGTTACTCGATGCGGCGGGGCAGGTCTGCGACTCGCGCAGCCGGCAATTCGGCATGCGCAGCTTCCGGCAGGACGAGGACTCCACGCCCAAGGGGAAGTTCTATCTCAACGGCCAGGAAATCCGGCTCCGCGGCGCCAACACGATGGGGCACGAGCAACGTTGCGTCTTCGGCAACGATTTCGATCAGTTGGTCGACGACATTCTGCTGGCCAAGATCTGCAATATGAACTTCCTGCGACTGACGCAACGGCCCGTGCAAAAGGAAGTCTACGAGTATTGCGACCGGCTGGGGCTGATGACCCAGACGGACTTGC
Organism: uncultured Planctomycetaceae bacterium; assembly: GCA_964469945.1. Classification (GTDB taxonomy): domain Bacteria; phylum Planctomycetota; class Planctomycetia; order Pirellulales; family Thermoguttaceae; genus CAYYBU01. Next base: position 3,530 of record CAYYBU010000134.1, on the reverse strand, counting down.
CGCTGTTCGGCTGCCTGCGTCGCAACCAGCTTTGCGAGGCGGTGCGGCAGGCCGAGGAGATGGAGCGCCTGGTCCGCCCGCACGCCTGCAACGTACTGGTCAGTTTCATCAACGAGCCGTTTCCCAACGGCCAGGGCAAGCCGCACCGCAATCTGGTGCGGTCCGAGTTGGAGGACTTCTTCGACATGGCGAGCCGTGCCATCCGCATGGCGAATCCCGATCGCGTCATCAAGTGCGTGGACGGCGACTACGATCCACCGGCCGCGGCCGGTATGCCCGACAACCATTGCTACTGCGGCTGGTATATCGGTCATGCCTTGGACTTGGGCAAGTTGAATCGCGGCCACTGGCTTGCGGTCAAGCCGGGCTGGCACTACGGTTGCGGCGAATTCGGCGCCGAGGGTTTGGACGGCATCGAGGTCATGCGAGAGTGCTATCCCGAAGGCTGGCTGCCGCCGGCCGGCGAGAACCCGGCGGCGCCGTGGCGTCCGGAAAAGATCGCCATGTCGCAAACGAACCGCTTCCAATATCTCTGGTTCGAGGAGCAACAGACCCCCGAAGCATGGATCGAGGCCAGCCAGAACCATCAGGCCTGGGTTGCTCGTTTGATGACCGAGGCGTTCCGCCGCGATGCGCGCATGAACACGTTCGCTATTCACTTGTTCATCGACGCCTGGCCGGCCGGCTGGATGAAGGCCATCATGGACGTGCATCGCACGCCGAAGAAGGCGTATTTCGCCTACCGCGACGCCTTGACCCCGCTGATGGCGTCACTGCGCACGGATCGTTGGGCGTACTTCGCCGCGGAAAGCGTCGAAATGGAAGCCTGGATCTGCAACGACACGCACGACGTTCCCGCCGGCGCCGCGCTGCACTATCAACTCGAGATCGAGGGCCGCGTGCTTCAGGCGGGTCGCGCGCGGGCCACGCCGCCGCGATGTTCCGCGCAACCCCAAGGGCTCGTCCGCTTCACGCTGCCCGACGTCCAGCGGCGCACCGCGGCGGTCGTGCGGCTGGCTTTGATGGATCGCCAGGGCACGCTGTTGCACGACACGGCGCAGACGATCGAAGTGTTTCCCCAGCGGCCCAAGCCGGCGGGAAAACGCGCTTATATCATCGGCAACCGCCGCGGCAAAGCGGCCACCCTGGCCCATGAACTCGGCATGACCTGCGTCTTCTCGGGCAAGATCGCCGGAGTCGACGTTGTTTTGGCCGATGATCCCGCTCTCTGGCAAAAGCAAGCAAAGGCCGTAGACCAGGCCGTTCGGGCCGGCGCACTGGCCGTGTTGTTGGAACTGCCCGCCGGTTCCCATGAGGTCGGCGGCGACGTCATCACCGTAGTCGCGGGCGGCATGGGCAAGCGGCATTTCGTCTCCCGCAACACGGGACACGAACTGGTTGCCGGCTTTGCGCCGCACGATTTCTGGTTCTGGCACGATGCCGCGGCCGGATATCCCACGCCCTTGCTGGAAACCGTCGTCGATCCGCCGCCGCACGGATGGTCGACGATCTTGTCCAGCGGCAACGGCTCCTGGCAATCCGCTTGGCACGTCGTTGCGGCAGCGCTGGAAAAGAAGCAGGGGCGGGGCGCGTACCGCATCTGCCAAGTTCAACTTCCCCACCGCACCAACGGCAACCCGGCGGCGGCGATCTTTGCCGCCCGGCTGTTGGCCCGGTAGTTTTTACAAAAGTCCCGTTCGCACCGGCAATGGTGCCAAGGAGGAACAAGCCATGATTCAACTTCAGCGGTTCGCCGGCAATCCGGTCCTGAGTCCCGTGCAGGACTCGTGGTGGCAGAGTGAAGTCACCGCCAATCCCGGCGCCTGGTACGACGAGGCGACAGGCACCGTGACCATGCTATACCGGGCTTCGGCGGCGGACGTGGAACACAAGGTCTATCTGGGGCTGGCCACGAGCCGCGACGGCTTTCACTTCGAACGTCTTTCGATCGACCAACCGGCGGTTGCACCCTCGGACGGCTTCGATGCCGGGTGCGTCGAGGACCCGCGGATCGTGAAGTTCGGCGATTGGTATTTCATCGTCTATGCCTCGCGGCCGTACCCGGCCGGGCGGTACTGGCTCAAGACGCCGCACGAGCAATGGAAACCGCCCTACGCGACCGCCGACTGGCCGATGTCGTTGCGCGAGAGCCTGAGCTCGTCGGGACTGCTGTTGACGCGCGATTTCAAGACGTTCAAGCGCGCCGGCCGGATCACCGACCCGACGATCGACGACCGCGATGCGATTCTGTTTCCGGACAAGATCGGCGGCAAATTCGTTCTTCTGCATCGGCCGATGAGTTGGACCGGGCCGCAGTACGGTCCCAGCAACCCGGCGATGTGGCTCGCCTACTCCGACGACGCGATGAAATGGACCGAGGTGAAACACCACCTGCTTGCGGAGGCGCGATACGACTGGGAACGCAAGGTCGGCGGCAGTACGCCCCCGCTGCGGACGCCGCACGGCTGGTTGACCATCTACCATGCGGTCGGTCCGGACCTGCATTATCGGCTGGGCGCGATGTTGCTCGACCTGGAGCGCCCCCACATTGTCACGCACCGGCTGCCATACTGCTTGATCCAACCCGAAGCCGACTACGAACTCAACGGCTACTATCAAGGCTGCATTTTTCCCTGCGGGAATGTCGTCATCAACGGCACCCTTTTCGTTTACTACGGCGCTGCGGACAAGTGCGTCGGCGTGGCGACCTGCAAACTCGATGAGTTGGTCGACGAGTTGCAGCGGCACCCAGACCAGGGTTGAGACTATGATGCCGGTCTGGAAATGCGGTTCGGCGTTGATGCGCGGCGGTTCCGGCCCCTGCCGGGGTCGATGCCGCAGGCCCGACGCCATAGGATACCTGAAGGTCAATCAACGTAACCGTTCACGGGGTGGGCGGGGACTGGTCCATTTTTCGGCCAATCCGCGCTGTTTCCAAGTACGACGTCGGCCGAAAACATGGACCTGTCCCCCTCCTCCCCGCCCCGTGAACGGTTACCAATAAACACCCAAAAAACCGTCCCGCGACTTGACATCACTCTTTCGCCGGACGAGGATGGAACCGTTCCCCGCCTGCCCCGGATCCATTGGGCGCAAATAATCCCACCTGCCAATCACGTTCCAGTAAGGAGATCGACCATGCCCAGTACGACGGCTCTCTCGCGTCGGCGATTCCTCAAAACGGCGGCCGGGGCCAGCGCCCTGGCGGCCCTGCCGTATTTCATCCCCGCTTCCGCGCTCGGCAAGAACGGTGCAACGCTGCCCAGCGAAAGGGTCCTCGTCGGCGGCATTGGCATCCAGGGCCGCGGAATGTGCGACCTCGGCTGGATCATGGACCAGCCGGGGGTGCAGTTCGTGGCCATCTGCGACCTGCAGAAAAAGCAGCGGCTGGCCGTCAAGAACCACGTCGACGCGCACTACGGCAACCACGACTGCGCCATGTACCCGGAGATCAACGGCTTCCTGGCCGCACGGCCCGACATCGACGCCGTGCTGATCGCCACCGGCGACCGCTGGCACGCCATGGCCTC
>CAYYBU010000133.1:0-6996 GCA_964469945.1 uncultured Planctomycetaceae bacterium | reverse complement strand
TGTAGCACGGCGTCCAGCAGGGCCGGCGCCTGGTCCAAGGGACGCGTCAACGCGCCGGCCTGTTTCAACAGGCCGTCCTTGGCGGCCGCTGGCGTGTTGATGCCGGTCAACAGGTCCAGACGGTCTTCAATGCGGCTGTTCGGCTTCGCATAGAGCAGCATCGCCACGCCGCCCACCAGGGCGGTGACGCTCACGAAGGCAAGTACGCCGATCAACAGCGGATTCATGCGTTAGGGCCCGCAAAAGAAAAAGGTCAACAACTAATCCTCCAACATGATCCGCTGGCGGAAGGCACTGGAAGGCAGACGCACGCCAGCCGTCTCCAGACGCGTCATGAACGCCGGGCGGATGCCCGTGGCCACGAACTTCCCATAGGCGCGGCCCGTCTCGTCGATGCCCTCCTTCTCGTAGCGATAGACGTCCTGAGTAATCACCGTGTCCTGTTCCATGCCCATTACCTCGGTGATGTAGGTGATCTTGCGACCGCCGCCTTGCAAACGGGTGGCCTGCACGACCAGGTCCACGGCGCTGGCAATCTGCGTCCGCATGGCCTTCAGGGGTAACTCGAAACCGGCCATCATGATCATCGTCTCCAGCCGCGCCAACGCGTCGCGCGGCGTATTGGCGTGGATCGTGGTCAGCGAACCCTCGTGGCCGGTGTTCATGGCTTGCAGCATGTCCAAGGCTTCCGGGCCGCGGCACTCGCCGATGATGATGCGTTCCGGCCGCATACGCAAGGCGTTCCGCACCAGGTCGGTGGCGTTGATGGCCCCTTTGCCCTCGATGTTCGCCGGCCGCGTCTCCAGCCGTACCACGTGGTCCTGTTGCAGTTGCAACTCGGCCGCGTCTTCGATGGTGACGATGCGGTCGGTGTTGGGAATGAAGCTGGAAAGCGTGTTCAACAACGTCGTCTTGCCCGAGCCGGTGCCGCCGGAAATGAGGATGTTCAACCGCGCCTTGATGGCCCCTTCCAGGAGCATGACCATCTCCGGCGTGAAGGCCTTGTAGTTCAACAGGTCTTCCAGCTTCAGCGGATTGGCGCCGAAACGGCGAATGGACACGCAGGCCCCATCCAACGCCAATGGCGGTATGATGGCGTTGAAACGCGAGCCGTCCTGCATGCGGGCGTCAACCATCGGACAGGTCTCGTCCACGCGGCGGCCCACGCGGGAGATGATGCGGTCGATGATCTGCATGAGGTGGTCGTTGTCGCGGAAGGCCACCGTGGTCTTCTCCATCTTGCCGCGCCGTTCCACGTAGACGTTCTTCGGCCCGTTGATGAGGATGTCGCTGACGGTCGGGTCCTTGAGCAGGAATTCCAACGGCCCCAGGCCGAAGGTCTCGTCGAGCACCTCGCCGATGAGCTGCTCGCGCTCGTTGCGGTTGAGCAGCGTGTCCTCGTTGTCGCACAAGTGCTCGATGACCAGGCGGATCTCGCGGCGCAGCGTGTCGCCTTCGAGCTCTCCCACCTTGGTCAAATCGAGCTTGTCGACCAACTTGCTGTGGATGCGCTGCTTGAGCTCCTCGAGATTGCTCTCTTTGGAGTCCGACGGACGTAACGGGGTAGCTAGTTTTGCCATTGCCAACAATTCATCTTCGACGGTCTAGGGCTATAAGCGTCCAGAAAAGGATAGCTTGAGGAAATGCGGCGCGCCGCAGCGGCGTATGAGGCGGTATTCCCACGGCCCGACCGACCGCCCCGCCGCCGTTCGGATGCCGCGGAACCGCATGGAAACAAGCGCTGCGGAAAGTGCCGATTGGAAGGATCGTGCCGTTTGCAGCGGCGCGCCGGAATGCCGTTGACATCGGACTACAATGAACTACAATGATTACATGAGGTGACACGATGAGCATGGTTTTTTCCATTCGCCTGCCGGAAGAACTGGCCAAAGAATTGGAGCAGATCGCCGCGGAAACGGAGCGTCCGCGATCGTTTCACGTCCAGAAGGCCATCGAAACGTACGTCCGCGAGTTCGCCGACTTGCAGATCGCCCTGGACCGTCTGCGCGACCCGAGCGATCCGGTTGTCCCGGCGCGGGAACTGAGGAAGTCGCTTGGCCTATAGGATCTCGTACAAGAGAAGTGTCGAGAAAGACCTGGCCTCGCTTCCCAAGGTCGAGGCCCGCCGGGTGCTCGACAAGATCGAGCGGGAACTGACGAGCCGTCCCACGAGTTGCCTACCCTTGAAGGGACAGTTCGCGGGCCTCCGCAAACTCCGTGTGGGCGACTACCGGGTCATCTTTGTCGTCCAGGAAGAAGAGGTCCTGGTGCTGCGGATCGGGCACCGGCGAGACGTTTACGAGCCTGTAAAAGAATAAGTTGAGCAATTTTATTGAAGCAAAGGCGACCGGCCAGCGAGCATACCAGCCGCCCAGACTTCGCCGGTCGCCTTTACTTCAATAAGGAATTGCGAGAAAAACCCGACATCAGCGCTTGTGGCCGTAATAGCAGGCGATGGAAAGGCAAACGGGGCTGCGCCCGTTTGCCTTCCCATATTTGCTCAACTTATTCTTTTACAGGCTCTACGATCGTTGAACCAACACGGTTCAACGGCTGCTCATCCAGATCAGTAAGCCCATCAAGATGACGCCCACCAACAGGCCGACGCCAATACCGATCCACATCCACTTGGGCACGGGCCGCTTGTGCCGCGAGCGATAGGCGGCCATCCGCTCTTCCGAATTCTCGACCGTCGGTCGCGGCCGCGACGACGCCATCAGATCGCCCATGGGGATGACGAATTCCGACGTGGGCGACGTCTCCAACGGCTTGGCCACCGGCAGCGCCTTATTGTCCCTGATCTTGTGGCCGATCTTCGAGTCGGAAAGGCCGGTCGCTCGCGTCCGCTTGGGCACCGGGGGCGGCCCCTTGACGGTCTTCATGTTCGCCATCGTGTCGGTATCGGTCGTGGCCGTGTCCCGGCTCGACTTGGCCACGGCCGCCGGCGTCGCGACCTTGACCGAAGAATCGCGGCGCGCCGTGGGCAGCGCGCGGCGCACCGCCCCACTGCTGCCGGCCGGTGCCCCGCTGCCGCTGCCCGAAAAACCAGCCTGTCCGTGGGCCGCCAGCCAGTCGCCCAACGCTTCGGCCACCGCGGCGGCCGTCTGGTAGCGCCGGTCGGGTTTCTTGGCCATCATTTTGTTGCAGATCTCGACCAGGTCCAGCGGCGCATCGGCGCGATCCTGGCAAATGCTCGGCGGCGTCGTTTTCTGATGCGCCATCAGCCGCTGCGCCAACATCCCCTCGGGAAAGGGCGGATGCCCGGTGAGCAAATAATACAGCGAACAACCGAGGCTGTAGATGTCGGCCCGGGCGTCGACGCCGTGGCTGTTGAGCGCTTGTTCCGGCGCCAGATAGTCGGCCGTCCCCAATACGTTCTCGTCGTAGGCCACGGTCAACGAGGCACGGTCTTCGCCGGTGAAGCGCGCCAGCCCCAAATCGAGCACCTTGACGACGTTGTGACGATCCACCAGCAAGTTGGCCGGCTTGATGTCGCGATGGATCAGGCCCGCGTTGTGCGCATGCGCCAGCCCATCGGCGGCCTGGCGAATGTATTCCGCCGCCGCCGCATACCCCATGGGGCCGTCCTGCTTGACCATCTGTTGCAAGTCGCGGCCCTCGACGTACTCCATCACCAGGTAATGGATATCGCCCTCGTTGTCCACGTCGTAGGCGCGCACGATGTTGCGGTGGTCCAAAGCGGCCGCCGCCTGAGCCTCGCGATGGAAGCGGGCCAGATAAGAGGTGTCGTCCACGCGATGCTTGGGCAGCACTTTGATCGCCACGCGACGCTGCATGAGGACGTGCTCGGCCAGATAGACCGTGCTCATGCCGCCCTGTCCCAGCATCGCCAGCAGCTTGTACTTGCCCAGGAAAAAGCCGCGATGACGACCCTCCAGCAGTTTGTCGCACTGCCAGCGGGTGAGCAGGCCGGCTTCAATGAAACGCTGGACGACCAAATCCGTGTCGGCGACAAGTTGCTGGTCGGCCTGTTGCTTGAACTCCAACAACAACGCGTCGAGCTGGTCTTTTTCCACCAGTCCGCTGCGCCGCACCAGATCGAGAAATGCGTCGACTTTCATGCCTGCACTGGCCCTGACGGTGGCCGTCCGTCACCATGTCGCCTGCGGACAGGACCCGGGCATCTACGGATCGTGCAAGGCAAGGTCGAGGCGAAAGTGCCCACCCACCCACTTTAGGGCCCGATCCATCAGATGCACCACCTAGGGCACCCCCTTCCACCGGCACGCCACCGGCGGCTTGGCAGTCCCCACGCGGTCGTCCGATCCTTCGCTTCCAGACTCCCACAACCCTTATAATAGCATGGACATTTCCAGAATACCAGCGGGTGGTACGCGACGTGCAGGAGATCTGCAAAGTCGCGGTCTGGTCCATTTTTCGGCTCCAACGCCCTGCCTTTCGCACAAAGCCTTGTCCGAAAACATGGACCTGACCCCTTGGCGTCAGCTATGGTCAACAGGAACAGGCTTGTCCGGATGCTGGGCGTGCGGCCGAGGGGGACAGTCCCATTTTCGTGGCCTCCTGCCACAAAAATTGGGACAGCCCCCCGATATCCGTCTTGAAATTCGGCCAGCGCCTTTGCCATACTCGGCGCCACAGTCGCAACCATCCTTTGCCACGGAAACCACGGAGGTCTCTCGCATGGTTCCCCAGCCCCGCAGCGCGGCCGCCCTCCCGGGAACCAGGCCGCTGGAGCCGGTCGTCTATGCCGATTTTCGCCAACATCTGCGTACCGGCGACATCGCCTTGAGCCGCGCCGATGGCCGGCCGTCGAACCGTCTGATCGCGTTGGGCACCGGGTCGCCCTACGTCCATGCCACCATGCTCGGCTGGTGCAACGAGGTCCTCATGCTGGCCGAAGCGCGGCAGTGGCGGGAGAGCCACCTGGTAACGCTCAGCAGCCAGGTGAAGCATTGGCCGGGCCACTACGACGTCTATCGCGTGCTACCGCCCTTTCGCCCCGCGATGGCCTGGACCGCCATGTTGCGCGCGACTGGCACGCCTTATGGCTGGGGACAACTGCTCCGCGAGGCGGTGCGGAAAGTCATCGGCCGCCCCGTGGCCAGGCCCGGTAACGACCCGGCGGTGGACTGTCCGCGCGACTGTTCGGCGTTGGTGAACTTCGCCTGTCGCAGCGGCGGTCGCGTGCCGCGCCCCGTGCTGGCCGACGAGGAAGTCGAACCGGGCCATTTCGCCGACGCCACCTTCGCCCGCTATGTCTGTACGCTGTTTTGGACGCAACAGCAGGCCGACGAGTGCCTGCGGTTCCAGGCGGCGCAAAACGAATTGAGCCTGCCAAGGAGTTTTTCATGACGACATCGGACATCGCCCGCCTGCATCGGCGGATCGACGAATTGGTGGAGAAGATCGGCGAGCTCAGCGCCGCGGTGGCCAAGAGCCTGGCGGCCTGCGAATCGTGCCGGCCTTTCGTGATGGGCGGCGACGGCCGCTCACCGCTTTCCGATCGCCTCGGCGCGGTCCACCAGGAGGTCAACGAAGTCCGCGAGACGCTGCGCGGCGAAATCGCCAGTGTCCGCTCGGAGGTGATGGTGTTGAAGACGGCCCGCGAGATCGGGGGCCGCGTCTTCTGGTCGGGCATCGGCGTGGCCGGCGCCATTTCCGGCGGCGTGGTCGGCGTGATGCTGAAGTGGTGGCTGGACGTGGGACGGTGATCTTGCCTTTGACGATCAACCTACTGTAGAATGGGATCGCCAATCAACCGTCCCGAGCACGAAAATTTTCAGCATGAGTGATACGCCGAAACCGGCCGAGCCGGCCCGTCCGCCGTTGCACTGGTCCACGCTGGCCGTCCATGGGGGCGAAGAGTCGCCCAAGCCGCGGTCCGCGCTGACCGAGCCGATCTACTGCACCACCACGTACAGCTTCGCCGATACGCAGACGTTGCTGGACTACATCGTCCAGAAGCAGCCGCGCGAGGAGTACGCCCGCTACGGGAACCCCAACGAAAAAACGGTGGAGCGGAAGCTGGCGGCCCTGGAGGGGGCCGAGGCCGGCGTGCTTTATGCCAGCGGCATGACGGCCATCGCCGGCCTGCTGTTGACCAAGCTCCGCGCGGGCGATGAAATCGTGCTGCTGGACGAGTGTTACCTGCGGACTCGCGATTTTTGCCTCCAGGAGCTGTCGCGGTTCGGCATCGGCACGCGGCTGGTGCGGACCGGCGATTACGCGGAACTGGAAGCGGCCATCACGCCGGCCACCCGCTTGCTGATGAGCGAGTCGCCGACCAATCCGCATCTGAGCGTGATCGATCTGGAGCGGGTGGCGGCCATCGGTCGGCGTCACGGAGTGGAGACCGTCATCGACGCCACGCTGGCGACGCCCTACAACGTGCGGCCGTTGGAGTTCGGCATCGACTACGTGCTGCACTCTTGTACGAAGTATTTGGGCGGTCACAACGATCTGCTGGCCGGGGCGATTCTGGGCGCCGCGGACAAGCTGGAGCCGTTGCGGAAGTTCCGCGGCCTGGCTGGCCTGATCAACGCCCCGCACAACGAGCACATGCTGTTGCGCGGCTTGAAGACCTTCGAGTTGCGGATGGAGCGCCACAACGCCAACGGCCAGGCGGTGGCCGAATTCCTGGAGCGTCATCCGCGCATCGAGCGCGTTTATTATCCGGGGTTGCCCAGCCATCCGCAATTCGAGGTGGCGCGGCGGACGATGCGCGGCTTCGGCGGCCTGGTGACCTTCATGGTCAAGGACGCCGACTGGCGGCAGACGGCCAACGTGGTGGATGCCGTGCGGATTCCGCGGATCGCGCCCAGCATGGGCGGTGTCGAGTCGCTGATCGAGCAGCCGCTGGTGCTGAGCTACTACGAGTTCACCGCCGCGGAGCGCCGCGCGTGGGGCATTCCCGATAACATGATCCGCCTGGCCTGCGGTATCGAGAATGCCGAAGACCTCATCGCCGACCTGGCTCAGGCGCTGGAAAAGTAGCTTTTCCGCAGTACTACATCA
>CAYYBU010000132.1:3298-7002 GCA_964469945.1 uncultured Planctomycetaceae bacterium | reverse complement strand
GAATACCAGCTTCCCGGCCGATTTCTTCCACGACACCGGCACGAGCCCCAACTCGGTCACCACGACGCCTTCGGCGAATTTCAAATTGGCCAATCGCGGTTGAATGACCAGGCGCCGGTTCGCGGCCGACCCGTCCAATTGCACGCCCAACACATACGCGCTGAGGAAGTAGCCGGGATACATGCCGTAGTCGTGGGCTTTGGAACCGCCGTCGAAATCCTCCCAACTGGTTTGCCATTCCCATTGGGACATGGGCAAGAACCGCTGTCGCATCAGATCGAGCGCACGTCGATCGCAGCCGGCGTCGTCTTGCGAGTAGAACTGCTTGAGGAGGTAGTAGACACTCATGATTTGCCCGCCCGATCCGCAGTGCGAGAGGAGGTATCGGGTGACGGACGCGCGACGCGATTCGGGGACGATGCCCTGGTCCAGCGCGAAGAGGGCCGGATACCAGGTCGGTTGCACCAGACTGTTTTCCACCTTCAAACTCAGTTTAGGCGGATTGCCGACGTCGGCCTTGGTGGTCCCATAGCCCTGGTAATAGCCCGAAAAATACGTGCCGTCGGTCTGGTCCCACAGCACGAAATTGAAGGCCGCGGCCAGATTCTTGGCGGCGGTTTGGAATTCCGTCGCCTGCTGGTCCCGGCCGATGAGGCGGCCCAGATAGGCCGCATCCACCAGGGCCTTATAGATGAAGGCGTTGAGGCCCGCGCCTTCAAAGGTATGATAACCGCAAGGATTGCCCCAAACGACCCATTCCCGAGCCTTTACCAATCCGCGCGGCGTGCGGCGATCCAGGAACCAGTGCATCTGCGTCACGACCGCCGGCCAGACCTCGCGCACGAGGCTGGTGTCGCCGGTGCTCTCCTGATAGCGACGGATGCCTTCCACCCAGTCGCAGGCGCGGTCTTCCATCTTGGCATGAATGTCGAAGCGGTCGGAGCACGTGTGGGCCTTCACCCAACCCTCGGGCTGCAGGGTCAGCGCCGTGCGACGCAACAACTCTTTCAGCAGACGGGCATCGCTGTAGAGCTTGCCGCCGGCGGGGCCGGGACCGGCCAGGGCGACGCGCGTCATGTCAAACGCCGGCGGATCGCAGTCCATCCACTCCGTACGCTCGCGGTCGCAGCAGTCCACGTAGGCGTCCTCGCTCATCACCTGCACCGAGCGGGCGCAGAGCTTCCACAACCGATTGAGCATCTCGTCGTCGCTGCTGAACCGCCCCAGGCAATCGAAGGGATAAAGCACCTCGACCAGGCGGACCGATCGCAAGGTCACTTTGCCCGAGTTCACCTGGATCGATCCCTTCATGAAGCCGTGCGTGTCGCTGGTGATGCAGCTTTGAACGCCGCCGCGGGAGACGATCTTGACGTCGGCGTACGGCAGTTCCAACTCGCTGCCGGGCTCGGCTTCCCATTCCAGGGCCGTGTACGCCTGCACCAGGTGTTCCAACGCGAACGGAACGGCCTGCCCGGCGCGCAGAGAGACGGGAAACTTCACGTCCGCAGGCCATTTCGGGCGCAGCGGCGTTTCACGCAACAGCGGAATCCGCCGCGCCGACAGCGGCCCCCACGTGGAACGCCCCGGGGAATCGCCGGCCCCGTCCAGCTTCACTTCAGCCGACGCAAGCCACTTGCCGTCGTCGTAGTCGCGCAGCGTCCAATCGCCGTCGTCGGCCCGCATGTCGATGCGGTCTCCAACGTTGCCCCACTCGACGGCCGGCCTCTGGTAGCGAACGGCCGCCGACCATTTCCAGCTACGATCGCTACGGATCGTCACACGCGATCCATCGGCGGCGGTGAGATCCAGTGCTGCCGTCAGCCGCGGCGCGTGCATCATCATCTTGCCGTTGCTGGCCCACGACAGGACCGACACCGCCAGCGTGTTGGCCCCGGGTCGCAAATACCGCCGCACATCCACCGAATCGTACTCCGGCGCCTTGGGATCGAACCGGCACGGCCCGCGCAGCACGTACTGTCCGTTGATCCACAGCAGGTAGCGTACGTCGGCAAAGAGATGCAACTCCGCTTTGGCCGGCGTTGCGGCCAACGTGAAAGTCTTGCGGAATGCCGTGAAGGCAGTGTCTTGGCTGCGAGAATCGCCAGACCTCCAGATCATGGACTGCCGCAGCGATCGTGCCGCGGCATCCGGATTTTCCTCCGCCGCGCGGACCGTGCCCACGACGAGCACCAACAACAGGGCACAGAACGATAGGAAAACGGCGTCGCTCCAACGGCCGTCCCGTCGGAGGTTCGCCACACGTCGTTGGCCGCGACTATCAAACATTTGTGGGATCGCCTTTATTGGAAGTGAGGACAAATCCGCAAGATGACCGATTCTAGCCGAAATAGGGGCAGGCGAGAACGGCCCCCTGGGGGAATTCGGTTGTCGATTCGTTCATGGTCGACGCCCTGGAAGGTCCCTCCACTTCCCCTCGGCATCGATATAGGTCTGCTGAATGTCCTTGAGCCCCGACACCCGCCGAAAATCCGACACCGGCACCAGTGGCGTGATTTGTTGGCGATAGAAGAATCGGTCCACCGACTCGAAGCCTGGGGGCATCTGGCCCTCGACCTGATAGAGACGCGAGACGAGTTGACAGCCCGGGACGAGCCACTGGTAGATCCGCCAGTTCTCCGTGCCCGACCAAACCCGGTACTGTGGCCCGCCCTGGCTGCCGGCGTGAAAGGTCGTCTCGGAATATCCGCCCGAGTAGGGCAAGATGGCGTCGCATTGGTGCTCGGCGAAGCAGAGGATCGTCCCGCCCATCCGCTGGCGCAGAAACCGCATCAGCTTGACGTGCTCCAGGTCGGCGCCGAAGCTGTCGAGGTAGAAAAGGGTGCAGCCACGGTCGATCATCTTCTGAAAACGCCGCCAGAGCATCTCCCGATGGGCCGGATCATCCGCGTTGATGGGGATCACCTGATCCTGCTTCCAGTCCAATCGCAGTGCCAGATCGGCCGGCCGGGTGGTTACGCCCAGTTTCAAGCCCGCCTCCTTGAACTGCCGGGCCAGGATCGGCCAGTTCCGCGCGACCTCCGGCGGCAGGATGTCGAAGTCCGGCCGATACATGGCGCCACGGGGATCGTCACCGCCGTGGCCCCACAGGATGACTCCCTGGCCAGCGTGGGATATCAGCGCTGGGATCAAGGTTTGGCAGAATGCCTCCGCACCCTCGCGAAGATCGAGACGGTGATGCCCATCGTGGAATCCATAAGGATTCGTCGGCGTGACGGCCTGCTGGCTGTGGTTCATGTAGTCGGAGGCGATCCAGCGATAGTCGGCTTCATAACGGACCGCGCCGAACGTGGCCTGAAAATGTTCGCGGTACGGGGCCAACAGGTGCTGCCAATCCCGGTTGGGGCTGACACGGAGCCGCAGGTCGATGGTCCTCGCGCCACGGGCGGGAACCGGCGCGGCGACGAAGTAGATCAGCCGCCGTTTGGGAGACTTCTCCCGCTGGTCGGGCTCCCAACTGCCGTAGTCCCAAAGGATCAAGGTCCGTGTCCAGCCGGTCTTCCACGGCGAGACGCCTACGCCGATCGTGTTGTCGACGGCGTAGCTGCCGCCGATTTTCGACCAGAAGCTCGGATGACACAACCCCAGCCCGTGGGCCTGGAAGTAGCTGATGTGTTGGACCTGCATGAGGCCTTCCGGCGGGCGGTCGAAGTCGAATGTCAGGCCCGAAAAGCCCAGGACGTTGA
>CAYYBU010000132.1:0-3288 GCA_964469945.1 uncultured Planctomycetaceae bacterium | reverse complement strand
GTCGGGATGGCGGTTTTCGATCCGAGCGGAGATCGTCACGTCCTCGCGGTCGAACGTGTAGTCGGTCGTCGAGACGATCTGCCCGCCGGCCTGGGTGACCCGGGCATGTTGCGGCCCGAGCACTTCGAGGGTCTTTCGCTCGACAGGCCCAGTCTTCACCGTCGCGCTGCCGCCGTCCTTGAACCACGGCTCGGCGTTGAAGACGCTCCAGCCGCCGCTGGCCAGCGTACGGCCGGCAACGCGGATCGCCGCGAGTCCCTCGGCGGTCACCTCGAACTCGACGCCTTGCTCGCGATGAATGAAACTGGCCGACGAGGCGCCGGGCGCCTTGGACCCGGCTACGGTCTGGGGTAGAGCATCCGTGGCTGCCAACGCGAAGGCGACCGACATTACGACATGGATGGAGCACAATATTCTCATAAAGGCCAGACTCCTATCAGAGTTGCCAGGTTTCCCAGGCATAATACGGCTCCAAGACTCGAAAGACGATTCATGTACCGTTTTTCAAGGATTTGGTACCGCACTGCCTAACGTCGACAGGTACCTCTAACTCCAGGTCTCGGCGAGAATTGCGTCCAGTGGAGCGTAGGGGGGGCGAACCCCTGACCTCAGGCTTGCAAATTCTAATCTGCTCGCTGCCGAAAAGCTCACAAATCCGTTGGGCATAATGGGTTTGCTGCTTTGGATCGGCAAAGGCGTCACTTGCTAAGATAGGTGTTATACCACTCGACGCACTCGCCAATTTCCTTTTCCAACGTCGGCGACAAACGTTCGTATTCGCAGGTGATCGTACCGTCGAAATTCTGGCGTTTGAGTTCATCGAGGATTTCCCCCAGTTGGTTTGCGCCCTGGCCGAACGGAACGATCTTCCCGCCGCTGCCGATCTTGCTCATATCCACCATATGCATCGTAAAGAACCGGCCCGCAAGCTTCTTCACACCGTCCAGCGGAACAACCCCTGCCGCCGCCCAGTGCCCAATATCGGCGCCGGAGCCGATAAACGGATGGCCTTTCAACTGCAGGGCAACTGCATCAGGGAAACCGCCGGGCTGCGTGTGGTTGTGCATCGCCACCTTGATACCGTACTCCTGTGCGAGCTTATTGACGAGGTCCAGCGTCTTCACGTCGTTGCCGGCCTCGATCTGAATGATCTCGATGCCCATGTCCTTGGCAAAATCGAAAAGCTGTCGCCAACTCTTCTCGTCATTTGCCCCCGTGACACCGTAACTGATGAGTTTCACTCCCTCTTCTGCCAGAAACGCCTTCACTTTCGCGCGATTGTCAGCCGACATCGGAAAGGCCGTGGTCCCCTCCAGCCCCCCACCGAGTTTTTGTCCCGGGTAGGATTCCACGTACTTGAATCCGAGCTTTTTTGCCGTCTTCACGGCATCGGTGAAGGAACGATCACGGAAGGAGAACAATTGCAGTGCGAGTCGCGGCTTCCACTGCTCCGCCGCAAAACACGTCGCACTCATCAACACGATACCTGCCGCCAGCATTGCTCTTTTCATCATTTCTTCCTTTCTGAAGTTGGGCGAGGAATCTTTGTTCCTGCGCCGTTAACGATCGACGTGCCACAGCCGATTCGGGCGAGACGGTCATCGCGATGCCCGGGGCAGTGCATACCATAGTCACGAGTATAACACCCCCGCTGCTGGAAGTGCTAGCGGGGCATTGGCTGCGTGAAGCTGACGCTGGACCGGAAGATTATCAGGGTCGAGACGCTGACGACCTCGGTGCGGTATCCGTCCTACGTCAAGGCAGATAAGCCACTCCCTCCAACACGATTCGTCGTGCCGCCTATAGGGCGGATGCCTTGGTCTGGGTCGGACTGTTCGGACTGGTCGGGCTGGTTGGACTGGTTGGACTGGCCGCCTGCTGTGCGGATGGGATCGAGTTGGCGATTTTATTGAACACGTTATTGGCGTTCGTGCCAATCGTCGTGATGGCCGACAGGCACACGATCACGATGAGCGACAGCATGACTGCGTATTCGATAGCCGTGGGGCCATCTTCGGCGGCAAGAAAACGTCGGATGCGAGAGAATGGTTGCATGGTTTTCGATCTTGCATTTCACAGGTATCACGGAAAGTGCGGCAGGCACAATGACTCCACCGTGCCGTGGAATGCGATCCCCACTGAAACCGACTATTGGCAAGACAAATCACTGGTCAAGTATAGGGCTAATCTGCGGTCTTTGGTACTCCTGCGAGTCAAACCAAAGAGGCGTGGGACATTCAGCTAGTGCGGAAAAACCACTACAATCCTCATATTCGCGGTCTGTGAACGGCGGCTGAGCCGTTGGACCAACGTGGGCGTCGGCATGGTCGGGGCCTTGATTGCGGCCCTCCTCGGGTCGCTGTTGTTTATCGTCCTCTGCTGGCTGCCATCGAACTCGTCGCAGATGTCCTTGGCCGGGTCCAGCAACTCGACCACGGCACAACGGTGTTCCATTTCCTCAAGCGAGGTCTTTGCCTCCGGGTAGGTTGCGGCGAACGGGAATGACAATCGTGCCGTCAGGTACTTGTAATACCTGAAGAGAGTCGCCTCATCGACACTGGGCAAGTGTTCTCCCACCGGCCCGAGAGCATCCAGGATTCGCTCCCTTTGGTCGAGTACCGGGCATCCGAGATCATCCCCGGTAATGGATTGCCAGCCACACGGTCTTCTCGTTCGCATCGGTCCAGACAACCCGATGTCTCGCGTGGCACGGGAGGGTCAAGCAGGAGCCACGCCGCAACTCCACCGGCTCGGCTTCAGTCTCGAACTGGATGGCGGCACTGCCCTCCAATACAATGACCAACTCGTTCTCCTCCTGATCGTACCAGAATCCGGGCGGGGACCGTCACGAAGATTCCCACCGACCAACGCTCGGGCATAATCCGCACACCACCGCCGATGTATTGCCCCGTCCGCAGAAGCCGGTCGATCTCCACCAGCATGTTGCTCGTCATGCGGCTGTCGGCGCCGATCGCCGGGAAAATCCCCGCGCGAACGCCCGGCGATCTCGTCGGGCGACCAGTACTGCCGCAGCCGCTGGCGGACATAGCGGCGCAGTTCCGACCGCTCGAGATTGGGCGTCCACGGACGCTGGCTGCGGCGGACATCGGCCTTCTTCTGCGCCGCCACTGCCCAGTAGCCGTTGCGACTGCGGTTGCGATGCAATTATGACAGCGGGAGACTACCACTTTCAACGAGCATGTGAGCCGCACTGCCGACCGCCGGCAGGTATCTTAGGATCGGCCGAATAATAACTTCCGGACTTGGGCGGAAGGACCGGTCCCCCGT
>CAYYBU010000131.1:0-7030 GCA_964469945.1 uncultured Planctomycetaceae bacterium | reverse complement strand
TGTAGGCCGAGACTTCCCCTTCCATGGTCTCCACGATCGGCAGCGCGGTCAGCGAGCCGCCTCCCAGTTCGTCGCTGAGTTTGGCCGCCCGCTCCAACAGCCGGCTATGGGCATAGAAAATGTCGCCCGGGTAGGCCTCGCGTCCCGGCGGACGGCGCATCAACAGCGACAGTTCGCGATAGGCCTGGGCCTGTTTCGACAGGTCGTCGTAGACGATCAGGGCGTGCTCGCCCTTGTACGTGAAATACTCGGCCATCGCGCAGCCCGCGTAGGGAGCGATGTATTGCAGCGGCGCCGGATCGCTGGCCCCGGCCACGACGACGGTCGTGTAATCCATGGCCCCTTCGCGACGAAGGATTTCGATCAGTCCGGCGACGGTCGACTCCTTCTGGCCGATGGCCACGTAAAAGCACTTCACGTCGGAGTGCTTCTGGTTGATGATGGTGTCGATGCAAATGGCCGTCTTGCCGGTCTTGCGGTCGCCAATGATCAATTCGCGCTGTCCGCGGCCGATGGGCGTCATGGCATCGATGGCCTTGATGCCGGTCTGCAAGGGCTGCTTCACGGGCTGACGGCCGGCGATGCCGGGGGCGTTGGATTCCACCGGGCGGCGCTCGCTGGTCACCAGCGGACCGCCGCCGTCCAAGGGGTTCCCCAACGGATCGATGACGCGCCCCAGCACGGCATCGCCCACCGGCACGCTCAACAGACGGCCGGTGCTGCGCACCTCATCTCCACCCTTGATGGAGAGATAGTCGCCCAGAATGATGACCCCCACGGAATTCTCTTCCAGGTTGAAGGCCAGACCGAAAACGTCGCCGGGAAATTCGACCATTTCGCCGGCCATGACGCCGGACAGGCCATACACGCGGGCAATACCGTCCCCGACCTCGATCACACGACCGACCTCGCGGACGTCGATGCGGGACTGGAACTGCTCAATTTCCTGCTGAATTACGGAAGCGATCTCGTCGGCTTTGAATTTCATGGACGCTCCTGTCAATCATCTGTTGACGGATAGTGTGCAATTGGTTGGCGATCGAGCCGTCGTACACGACGTCACCCACGCGAAGGACCGCCCCGCCGATGATGGCCGGATCGACAAGCTGCTCGATCAGCGGCTCGCCGTGCAGCATGGCACGGAGGGTCTCGGTCAATTGGGCGACCTGGACGTCGCCGATCGTTGTGGCCGTGGTCAGCCGCACGCGGACGCGGCCACGCAGGCGCTCATACTGGAGTTGTGCTTGGTAGCGGATCGCCCGGAGGATGTCCAACCGGCCGTGACGCGATACCACTTTGAGAAAATCGAGAAACTGCGGACAGACTTTGCCGGCCAGGACGTTATCGAGGATCTGCACCTTTTCCTGGTGAGATACCAGCGCCGAGGCCAAGATGTCTTCCAGCCTGGGAAACTGGCCGAAAAGCTGTTCCACCAGGGCGTCGAACTCCGCCAACACGGCCTCGGTCTGACCGGCTTTCTCCGCCGCGCCGATCAGCGCGCCGGCATAAACGCCGGCTACTTGCTCGGCGCCCACGTCGGCCTCGAACTGGGCGGCGGTGCGGGCATGGACAGCGGTGATATCGGCAGATTCAGCCATAAGTTCAACTCCCCTCGCCCTCCTGTCGCTCGCGACAGGCAGGAAAGGGGCAGGGGGTGAGGGCAGGTTTCCTAACGTTTTCCGGCGCTGAACTCAGCCACCGCTTTCTCGATCAATTGGGTGTGATTGCTGGCCGTCAGCCGGCTGCCGACGATCTTGCCGGCCAACTCGACGGCCAGGCTGGCACTGCGCTGGGCCAACTCCTGCAGGGCGCCGGCGGTGGCCGCTTCAATCTGTTGCAAGGAACGATTCCGCTCGGCCAATGCCTCGCCCTTGGCCTTGTCGAGCAGTTCTCGGCCGAGTGCTTCCGCATCGCGGCGGCCCTGGTCGAGAATGCCGCGGACTTCGTCGCGGGAGGCCACGAGCTTCTGCTGGTAATCGGCCAGCAGTTGCCGGGCCTCCTGATTGGTCCGGGCGGCCTCGGCGATCTGATCGGCGATCTGCTTCTCGCGCTTGTCGAGCCCATCGGCGATGGGCTTCCAGGCGAACTTCCACAGCACCGCCAGCAGCACGAGGAAGACCACGGCCGTCCAAATGGCCAGGTCACCCTTCCACTCCAGCGGATTGGGCTCCGCCAAGTTGGCCTCGGCGGCGCCCAGCAGCAGGGAAACAAACGGGGACACGATCATGGGAATGCCTTGTGCTTAGCGACGGATTACTTCAGGAGCATGCAGACCAGCAAGGCGAAGAAGGTGGCACCTTCCACCAAGGCGGCCGCGATAATCATGGCGCCCTGAATGTTGCCGGCCACCTCCGGTTGGCGGGCCATGCTCTCGACCGCCGCGGCGCCGATACGGCCGATGCCTAGCCCGGCGCCGATCATGACCAGGCCGGCGCCGAAGGCCCCGCCCAGGAGCAGACGGGAAACGGGGGTCACCGCCGCCACGGTTTGCTCTGCCGTCCCGGTCTTAGCCGTCGCGGCTGCTTTCTCGCCCTTCGCAGCGGCGTCCTTCTCTTGGGCCAATACGGGCGCCGCAAACGCCAACAACGCGCCACACAATGCCACCGTCGTCAAAAACTTGTTCATGTACAACCTCTCCTTCAAAAGCGTTCATCTTCGCGCGCACGCGCAGGATCACGTCAATGTTGGTGAACCGCCATGCCGATGAACAAGGCCGCTAAAAAGGTGAAAACATAGGCTTGGATGAAAGCCACCATCAGTTCCAAAAGATCGAGTGCCACGGCCCCCAGCACGCTGGAAGGCATGACGCCATACCAGAGCACCGTGGGCGCGGTCGCCGCAATGAAGCCCACGATGACCGCCAACACCAAGTGCCCGGCAAACATGTTGGCGAAAAGTCGAATGGCCAGCACGAAATGCCGGATCAACAGCCCCAGCACCTCCAGGCAAAAGATCATCGGCCGCAAAAAGATTCCCATCACGAAGGGAAGTTCCATGTGCGGAACCTGGCCGATCCAGAATCGCACGAGCCCGTACTTCCTCATGCCTGCCCCGATGACGATGATGAACGTGATCAGGGCCAATGCGCTGGTGACGCCCATGGCCCCGGTGGGCGAGCCGGTCCAGGGGAGCAAACCAATCAGGTTGAGCGACAAAATAAAGAAGAAGATCGTCCACAGGAAGGGCAAGAAGCGATCGGCGTCGTGTCGTCCGATGGCCGGCCGGGCCACCTGATCGCGAATGAACAGCAACATCACCTCAAGCATGTTCCAGAGCCGTCCCCGCGGTCGAGCGCCCGAGGCGATTCGCCGCGCGACGGACACGAAGACGGCGACCAACAGCAGGGCCACGATCAGTTCCAGGACCATGAACTTGGTCAGGTGCAGGTGGATTCCCATCGCCTCGAAGGGCTGGGGAACCTTGGCCACCAGCCCCAAGGGAAAGTGGAAGGCGTCGGTATCTTGAACGTGCGCGATTAATTCAGCCGAATCTGCCATATGCAGGAATATATCATATGAAATCGCGGCGTGTCGTCAGAACACCCCGCGACGCGGGCAAATGCTTATCTGCCGCTGTTACGGTGGGGGATCTTGCTCGACCTTCGTGCAGGCGTTGCCTGTTGGCGTGCAAATCAGCGACAGCGGCGTCTCGACTCCCAACATCAAAACATAAAAGACCACAAGATAATAGACTCCTCCCGCTTTGGCTAGGGCCCCTGGCTGAAAACAGAGGAAAATCGCCAGCAGCAGCGGAAGACCGGTTCGTACGATTATCGACAACAACAGCCCGGTCAGGGCACCGGTCGGACCCCGAAAGTGGCCACTGAGCAACAAGGCGCCGATCGCGCCGCCGAGACACACCACGGCGGGAAGGCCGGCGGCCAGCAGTCCTGGAATACCGCTGTGCCAATAGGCCAACGGCGCCACCACGGCATAGAGCAACAACATTAAAGCGGTGAGCAGGGCGACGCGGCCGCCCATGCCCAGCTTCCGTAAACGTGTTGCCATCGGGTTACGATCCATCATCGTGGTGCTGGTGCTTTTTGCCCGGCTGCCTGCTCAAAATGGCTGCCAGCCGGACTAAATGCCAGACGCCGCCCGTCAGGCCTGCGATGCCACCGAGGATGGCAAACAGCGCGCTGAATCCCAGCCATCGATCGATCCAATAGCCCAACAAGATCGGCACGACCATCTCCAAAGCGATTGTCGTGGCCAACGAGCCGAGTTCCATCGCCCGGGCCAAGGATGATCGATCATCAGGAGGGTTATTCACGCCGTCGAGCCTATCGGGATAAAGCGAACGTATCGACAATTATACGAGTCTTTTTTGCAACACAAGATCGACGGACGAAAAATACCTCTACCGTCCGGCGTAGCGAACAATTTTTTCACTGCCGGCATGTCTTTGTAATGTGTTCAATAGCAATATCTTACGAAGTCGTCGTGGGGCCTGGCCGCCATTATCACCAAGGGCCGATGATTGCGTTTTCATGGCCGGCTTATTATAATCGAAGTTATCGGAGTCTCCCGCCTAGCCCGAGCAGGGTAGATCACTTGCCGGGTGCCTGCCAAAGGACGGGGAACGACAAACCTGACGACTCGCGACACCCCCCCTATAAAGGGATGTGTGTGATTTTGCCCAAGCAATTTTCCGGGTCATGGAGGATGCCTGACCATTGATTGATCCGCCGCGGCGTCTCGCACACCGGCGTGTGGGGGGAGTCGCAACTCGGAGGTACAACTCGTGATGACTGCAGCAAAGCTCAAAACCCGCACGGTCAAAGACCTGGCCGCCATGGCGCGGAAGAAGAAGGTGGTTGGCTGGCATGTGATGCGGAAGGACGAGTTAATCGGGGCGCTGCTGAAAAGTGCCGCCACGGAGGTGGCCAAGCAGAATGGCAAGGCCAACGGTGCCGGCAACGGCACAGCCAACGGCCGGTCCAAGTTGCTCGTCAAGCCGCAGCCCGCGCACCATGGCGCCGCGCATAATGGCGCCACGCACCGTGGGGCGTCGCCTAACGGCGCGGCTGTTTCGCACACCGGCGTCTCCGCCGCGCGCGTCTTGCCGGCGGTCACGACGCAGCGCAGCCCTCGGTTGGTGCGGCGACTGGAGCAGATCAAGAGCAAGCTGGCGTCCGCGAAAGACCTGGCGATCCACGCGCTGGCCGACGGGAACGGACACGTCAAGGACCGCCTGGTGGTGATGGTCCGCGACCCCTACTGGTTGCACGTTTACTGGGAACTGAGCCGGCGCGGCATCGATCGTGCCCGGGCGGCCATGGGGCAACATTGGCACGGGGCGCGTCCGGTGTTGCGGCTTCACGAAGTGAGCCGCAACGGCACCACCTCGTCGGCCCGGCAACCGGTGCGCGACATCGAGATTCACGGGGGCGTGAGCAACTGGTATATCGACGTGCAGGATCCCCCTAAGAGTTACCAGGTGGAGATCGGCTATTTGGCCTCCGGCAATCGCTTCTACTGTCTGGCGCGCAGCAATGTGGTGAGCACGCCCAAGGGGGGCAGCACCGAGGCCTTCGACAAGAACTGGGCCGAAGTCGCCAAGGATTTCGACCGCATCTATGCCATGAGCGGCGGCTATGTCGATCAGGAGAGCCACGGCGAGTTGAAGGAAGTCTTCGAGGAGCAGTTGCACCGTCCCATGGGCGACCCGATGGTGACGCAGTTCGGCCGCGGCGCCGGGGCCTTCGGTGGCCACCACCAGGAGTTCAATTTCCAGGTGGAAACCGAATTGATCGTTCACGGGGTGGCCCATCCCGACGCGCGGGTGACCCTCCGCGGCGAACCGGTCCACTTGCGTCCCGACGGGACCTTTGCCGTCCGCTTCAACCTGCCCGACCGGCGGCACGTGCTTCCCGTCGTGGCCAGCAGCAGCGACGGCGTCGAGCAACGGACCATCGTGCTGGCCGTGGATCGCAACACCAAGGTGATGGAACCGATCCTCCGTGAGCCCGGCGGGTGAGGCCGTTGACCGGCTGGCTCAACTCTATCCTTTGCGGGCCCCATGGCGATGTCCAAGGACCTTTCCAAGCTCCTCAGCGACTGGAACTACGAACCGGAGGAAGTGCTGGTCCGCATCGTCGCGGGAGACGACGGGCGGCAGAAGATCCAGTTGCGCGTCGACCTGGGCTTATTGCAGATGGAGATGGATGGCCGGCCTGACGGCATGCGCCCGCAGTCGTGCGAGTCGTGGCTGGAGTATTACGAGCAGCAGCAACAGGCCCACGATGCCGCCCATCCCGACAGCACGCCGTATCTGCTGGCCGACCAGGACGGCGCCCGACTGTGGCGCGAGGCAGTGCAGTATTACCATCGCTACCTGGCCTTTTGGCATCTGGGGCAATTCGAGTTGTGCGCCCGCGACACGCGGCGCAATCTGCGGCTGTTCGCCTTCGTGCGCGCCCATAGCCAAGACGACCGCATGAAGATGCAGTTCGAGCAGTGGCGTCCCTACGTGATCATGATGCACTCCCGCGCGGTGGCCACCCCCTTGATCCAGTGCCGCCAGTTCGCCGAGGGGTTGCGGGTGATCGAGTCGGGGATCGACTCGATCCGCGATTTTCTCGATGAATATCAGCAGAGCGAGCGGGCGGAGCAGTGCGCCGAGTTGCTCAGCCTGGAACATTGGCGCGACGAGATCATCGCCCAGGAGCAAGAGGCGGCCGCCGCCCGGCCCCAGACCGCCACGGAAGTGCTGCGGCGGAAACTGGAGGAGGCCATCGCCGCCGAGGAATTCGAGGAAGCGGCCCGCCTGCGCGACGAAATCCGCCGCTTGCACAACCCCGGTGTGAGCGAGGGTGGATAAGAGGCCGTCGCGGGCAGAAGGGCCGGATCCTCCGTAGGTCAGGCTGTGCCTGACGGATCGGCGGTGTCAGGCATAGCCTGACCCACAATTTGCGAAGGCCGCTTTTTCGGCCGACCTTTGGTCGCGAGAATAAACACCATGCCCCTGTTGCTGCCGCTCCTCTGGGCGTATATCGATCCGGTTTCCGGAAGCATCCTCCTGCAGATCG
>CAYYBU010000130.1:0-7057 GCA_964469945.1 uncultured Planctomycetaceae bacterium | reverse complement strand
AAGAGCGCCTCGCAGACGCCGATCATGTTGGTGGCGATCAGCACCTGGTTGACCATCTTGGCGTGTTGGCCCGCGCCGGGCCCGCCTTGATGGACGACCGTCTTGCCCAACGTCTGCCAGCACGGCTCCAGGGCGCGAATCATTTCCGCGTCGCCGCCGGCCATGATGGAGAGCCTCGCTTCCCGCGCGCCGACGTCGCCGCCGGAGACGGGCGCGTCGATGCTCTGCACGCCCCGCTCGGCAGCCGCTTGTGCAATGGTCACCGCCAGCGACGGTTCGCTGGTGCTCATGTCGACGAGAATGCTTCCCGGGCGGCAACCTCGCAGCGCGCCCTGCTCGCCCAGCACCACCGCGCGAACGTCGGCCGGGTAACCGACCATAGTGAACGTCACGTCGGAAGCTTCGGCCACGGCCTGCGGGCTGTCGGCCCAGCGGGCGCCGCGGGCCAGCAGCGGCTCTGCCTTCGCGCGGGTGCGCGTACACAGGGTGACCGAGAATCCGGCGTCCAGCAGATGGCCGCACATGCTGCGGCCCATGACGCCGGCGCCGATCCAGCCCAGGCGGGTCTTCGTGGGAGTGATGGGGGGCAGCGGCATGCTCACTCCCAGCGATGTTCGGGCGGTTGCAGGATCTCGTTGAGAATAATGGCTTGGCGGAGGGCATCGAGATTGCCCAGCAAAAGGCCGAAGTTCGGCGGCGGCAGCAACGTGGACACCGTGGCGACTTCGTCGCGCGTCGCTTCCGGCGGCAGGGCCGCTTCGCCCGGCTTCTTGGCCAACTTGCTCACGTCGTGGCTGAAGACCTGCTGGAAATGTTGCCCCATCTCGGCGTCGGACTGCGCCACTTCGCCGCCCATCCGCGCACTGCGACGGCCGAACTCGGTGGAATCGAGATACTTCTCCACGTGCTTCTCGACCTGGGCGCCCACCGGCTCGTCGGCGTCTTCCACCACTTCGGCCGCCACCGCGACCTCGCGTCTGGCGGGCGGGGGCGCCATGCGAACCGGCGCCGGCGCCCCCTGGCCGCGGCGCGTACTCACGCGGCGCAGGAACTCGTCGATCTCGGTCTGAGCGTTCGGATCGCGCGGCGCTTCCGGCCGCCGCTCGCCCGGTGCGGACGGTTGCCGCAAACTGGCCAGGATGCGGCCAATGGCCGGCACCACGACAATCAAGATCACGATGATGATCCGGATGACAAAGCCGAAGTCGGCGTTGGCGGCCGCCAAGGGCCCGAGCGCGATCATGCCGCGTTCCCCCGTTTTGCCGTGGGCGTGACGCCCACCTTCGAGATGGCGTTGCGCATGTCGGTGTCGGCCTGCACGTTACGCAGCTTGTAGTAGTCCATGATGCCCAGGGTGCCCTCGCGGAACGCCTCGGCGATGGCCTTGG
The DNA here is from genome assembly GCA_964469945.1 of uncultured Planctomycetaceae bacterium. GTDB lineage: Bacteria > Planctomycetota > Planctomycetia > Pirellulales > Thermoguttaceae > CAYYBU01. Next base: position 5,669 of record CAYYBU010000130.1, on the reverse strand, counting down.
GCACCTCGGCCTCGGCCTGCACCACCTTGGCGCGGTTCTCCTCGATGGCGGCGATCATCTCCTGCTCTTCCGCCACGGCCATGGCGCGGCGGCCTTCGGCGTTGGCCCGGGCCACGCGCATGTCGGCCTCGGCCTGGTCGGCCTGCAAGCGGGCGCCGATGTTCTCTCCCACCGACACCTCGCCGATGTCGATCGAGACGATCTCGAAGGCGGTCTGGGCGTCCAACCGCCGCGCCAGCACCGTCTTGGATATGCGGTCCGGCGTGGCCAGCACCTCGCTGTGCGATTTGGCCGAGCCCAGGGCACTGACGATGCCCTCGCCGACGCGGGCGATGATCGTCTCTTCGGCCGCCCCGCCGATCAACTGCTTCAGATTCGCGCGGACCGTCACGCGGGCCTTCACCTTCAACTGGATGCCGTTCTGGGCGATGCCGTCGAGCGTTTCGCGGCCGGCGCTGCGCGAGGGGCAGTCGATCACTTTGGGATACACGCTGGTTTGCACCGCTTCCAACACGTTGCGGCCAGCCAGGTCGATGGCGGCCGCCAACTTGAAGTCCAGTTCGAGCTTGGCCTTGCGGGCGGCGATCAGCGAGCGGATCACCAGCGGCACGTTGCCGCCGGCCAGGAAATGGGCTTCCAACGCCCGCGAGGTGACGCCGTCGGCGTCGGAGATCCCTGCCTGCACGGCCATGATCTTGCTGCGCACGATGGCCGCCGGATTGACCTTGCGGAAGGTCATGCCCAACAGGTCGAAGATGCTGATGCCCGCCCCGGTGGTTTTGGACTGGATCCAGAGGCGGAAGTAGCGGGCGAAAACCGCCAGGATGATCACGCCGATGAACAGGCCGATGACCACCCCCGCGATGATGAGAAGTTGATAGGTGTTATCGGCAGCGGGCGGTGGAGCGGCAAATAGCATGGGATGTGCTCTTTCTTGTACTTTCTTATTGTAGTAGGCACACGCCGTGTGCCGTAACCGGCGGACGGCACGCGGCGTGTGCCTGCTGCTGTGCAACCGTTGGTCTAACCCCGATTGGGACGGTTGTCAAGCGGGGGCTGCTCGAAGGGGTCCGGGATGACGGATTCGATTGGCCGTTGGAGGGGGTCTTCGGCCGTTTCCAAGGGCGTTTCTTCCTTCACCGACCGCACCACCACCCGATTGGCCTGCACCTTGATGACGCGGACCGCTTGGCCGGCCTCGATGGCCATGCCCTCGCTGACGGCGTCCACCGTGCGGCCGTCAATGGCGATCACGCCGCCGGGCAACATGGGACACTTGGCCCGGCCAATCTGGCCGACCAGACTCTTCAGCCGCCGCCGCTCCGGGTCGTCGGGCAAGACATCTTCCGCCTTGGGCGCCATCAGCAAGACCTGCTTGCCCATCGAGGTCTTCGGCCACCAGTGGAAGGCCAGCGCCACGACGGTCGGCACGCCCGCAAACGCCAGGGCCAGGATCCCCAACCCGGCGGCCGGGCCCTGCCGGAAACCCATGATAATGGCCCCCAGCATGGCGCTAACGGAGAGAAATGCCAGAATGCCGGCCGAGGGGAAGAACACCTCCAGCACGGCCAAGCCCATGCTCAGCGCCAGCAGCAAGACAGCCCAAATCCAGGGATCCACCATAGTCGATATGCCTCAAGGTCTACTATCTACTATGCGCAGATCGTCAACCGCTGTCTACAGCCCTGACCAGCACGCGGTTGCCGTGGACTTCGGCCACCACCACCGGCGTATCGCGGGCGATACACTCCCCGCTGGTGATGACATCGATCAGGGTGTTGCCGAAGCGGGCTTTGCCGGCCGGGGTAAGCTGGGTGGTCGTCACCCCTTGGACGCCGGTCAAATCGGCCAGATGCACCAGCATTTCCCGGTGGCTGATGGTCTGGGCCTCTTGGCCCTCGGGCGGTTCCAGCATCACATGCTGAAAGACGGGCGCCCGGGGCAGCCAGCGGCGGAGCAGCAGAGAGGCCAGGATCAGTCCGCCGGCCGCGCCGGCGATGGTCAGCAACGATCGCTGCAACTGCTGGAATTGATACTCGTTGCGGGGCACGACGAAGGTTTGGCTGGCCAAGACCAGGGAAACCAGCACCAAGGCGCCGCCGCCAAGACCGAAAACGCCCATTCCGGGGAGCACGAAAACTTCCAGCAGCAGGCAGCCGATGCCGGTGAGGAACAAGATGATTTCCAGCCAGCCGGCCGTGCCGCCCAGGTAATGGCTCCAGAAGAACAAAATGAAGCATACCGTGCCGATGAAACCGCCAATGCCGATGCCGGGGGCGTGCAACTCCAGGTACAGGGCCACGCCGCCGAGGATCAACAGCATGGCCGCCACGCCTGGGTTGCGCAGCATCTCGATGAGCAGGTCGGCCCAGCCGGGCTCGACCAAGGTGGGATCGTCCTCCAGGTCGTAGAGTTGCTTCAACTGCGCCAGGTTTTCCACGGTGTGGTTGGCCAGGCGATAGTCGACGGCCTGTTCGCCGCCGACGCGGAAGGTGCTCAGCGGAGTGGTCACGCGCTGGCCGCGCTGCCAGGGCGTCGCCTTGCCGGCACGCCCCGCCTTGAGTTGTTCGGCCGTCAACTCGTCCTCGCAAAAGTATTCCACGTCGCCCAGCCGCGTGCAGCGGAAGACTTCCACGTCCGGATCGATCATGGCGGCCCATAGCGACCAGGCGCGCAGTTTCCGCGGCGCCAGCTTTTCGCGCATGGTCTGGGCGGCCAGTTTGCTCTCGCCCTCGGACAACTGATAAGCGCCCGGACCGCCCAGCACGGCTTGCGGATGCATGACGATCTGGTCGCAGGCCATGGCGACCAAGGCGGCGTCGGCCCGTGCCTCGTTGGGAATGTAAGCCACCGTGCGGACCGTGGCCGGATCGATTTCGTCGACCAGGAACTCGGCCAGCCTCATGCTCTCGGCCGGCGCGCCGCCGGGGCTGTCGATCCACAGGCAGACGAAGTTGACGTTGTGGAGACGAATCTCGTCCTTGATCAGCCGCACTGCCTGCTCCACCTTTTCGCCGTTGATGGGGCCCTTCAGATCGACGCGGACCGCCCGCCGGGGACCGCCCAGCGACGGGTCTTCCTCGATCACGCGGGCCGGCAGGCCCAGGGCGCGGACCACGTCCAAGCGGTGGCTTGCCAACTGCTTGACGAATCCCAGCCGGCGCAGTTCGGCCCCGGAGAATTGCCCCGGCTCGCCCTTGCGAATCAGCGGCGGCTCCTCCTGCGACTGGATCGTGTGCCGCTTTCGCAATTCCTCCAGGCCGGCCGGCGTGACGTACTCGGTGCTGGCCTCGGTGTGGACCAGGATCACGTCGGTGGCGGGATAAAGCATTCCCATGGCCAATTCGATCGGCATGGTCCGCCGCCGCGAGGCAATCTCCCGGTAGGCGCTCAACAGGGTTTCATCCACGACCTTCTCATCCACCCCGGCGGCGCCGAGCGTGGCATTCTCCGCCATGATGATCTGGTCGCATGCCAAGGCCACCAACACGGCGTGACCCTGGATCGAACTGGGCAGATACGCCACCGTGGTCGCCGTATTGAGTTCGTCGCCGGAGAGAAACTTAGCCAACTCGAAGGCGCTGCCGAAGGGGCTGCCGCGACCGCCTTCCGCCGCGTCGGGGGGCACCTCGAACTCGAAGATCAACACCGGCCGCGCGGCTTGGCTGCGGGCCTTGTCCAACGCCTGCCGCACCGCCCGCCGCAGTCGCGACACCCCGCGATCATCCAGGGGCAGCGTGAGGCGGAACATCTGGCCGAACGGTTCCACCGCCGCGCGGGCCGGCGCGGCGTCGGCGCGGGCCGGCACGTCCGCTGCCCGGGCCGGCATCGCCAGCAGGCATGTCAACAGTCCCAGCGCGATCGGGATATTTCTGATATCCCACCCGCGTGTCTGGTAGACACTTTTCATCGTCGATCGTTTCCCAGCCATAAAGAACCCTGCCAAGCCGTTTCCGTGGCCGTAGGAACTGTAGGGCAGGTCGAGCGCAGCGAACCCCATTCGACATGCTGCCGACGCGCATCCATCGATGTCAGCACGTTCCATACGAGATTATAGAACTCCCGCCCATAGCGTCAATTCAGGGGGGTGAGAGAATGGGCAGAGAGCGGGAGACGGGGAGAAGAAGACCGCGGTTTCAGCAAGTACAACCGGGGACTGTCCCGATTTTTGTGGCAGGAGGCCACGAAAATGGGACTGTCCCCTTCCGCCGCGCTAGGAAACAGTCCCCTTCCCAAAGGTGGAAGTCATCGTTCATCCGCGGCTACCGCGGGCCACTCAGCGCCCGGTTAGCCTGGGGCGGCAACTGCGGCTGGTCGACGACCTTGGTCCAGCCAAAGGGCTTGCTCGCCCGGAACGGATTGCCTTCGAGAACTTGCCAGGGATCGTTGATTACGGTGTCCTCGAACTTGTAGACCGTGCGGTCCTGGCGATTGGGGGAATAGATTTGCAGGGCCGCGGGGATCATGCCCTTGGCCTGCAGGATCAAGTGGGCCTTGGAAAAATTGGCCGCGTCCTTTTGGAACCGCGGATGGGCCTCCAGCCAGATTTCGCCTTGGGCATTGGGCGGCGTGATGACGCGAAGATAGTAGCGCTGTTTGAGCTTCTGCGCCTCGGCGCCGAAGAGAAATGGCAACGGGCCGTCGGCGATCGCCTTGCCCTGCAGGTCTGGCGGCAGCGGGTGCTCGATCAGTTGCTTCTTGGGCGTGTTGTACTCGAAGACCGACTTGCCGTCGCAAATCCATTGTTCCGCCCGCTCGCCGTGGTCGCCCTCGACCTTGAACAGGCCCTTGTCCGGGGCGGCGAACATGATCGTGCCCGTATCGGTGTACTTCGCCTCGCCCGGTTTCTTGGGATCGGAAAAGATGGCGTCATATTCCCAGCGAACGAACTTGCACTTGTAGCTGCGGATCACCTTGCTCCGCTGTTCCCAATTCTCCAAGGTGCGATCCACGTCGGCCTGTTCCTGCGGCGAGAGGGGTGGCGGCGCCGGCGGTTGCTCCACCCGCGGCCCACGCCGCTCCAGCGTGGGCAATTGCGGCCCGACCACTTGATCGGGCCGCGGCCCCGCGGCGGCCGGATAGCTTCCTTGCGTGCTTGGATACGGGGTGGTTAGCGGATACGGAGGCGGCACGGTCGGGCCTTGCACGGGTCCCTGCATCGGCCCCTGCGCGGCCGGGCCCGCCGGCGGTGGGCCGTTCCAAGGTTGCGTTTGCGCCATGGCCACGCCCTGAGCCAACAGGCTGACCGCGATCCACAAGCCGCCTTGTACCCCTCGACCGGCGTACTGTCGCATGGGTTCCCTCCCATCCATGAAATTGCTAGCATTACTGATGTACTGCGGAGCAGGAAAGGGGACTGGCTCCGTCGCCTCGATCGGCCAGCCCTACCGCGACGGCTTGTGGCGATGGTGCCTGTCCCCTTTCCCACGCGTGCCACCGCCGCCGGAAAAAGGGGGACAGGCACCGTGGCAGCGACGCTTCTCCTATCGCCGAGCCAACGGATGCCACGGAGCCAGTCCCCTTTTTCCGTTCGGGGATTTTAACAAGAACCGCCCGCTGGCTCTACGCCAGTTCCGCGAGAAAGTGACCAAAAAATGTATTACGCACACGGCGTGTAACCGTTCACAGGGCGGGGAAGAAGGGGACAGGTCCATGTTTTCGGACTACGT
>CAYYBU010000129.1:0-7085 GCA_964469945.1 uncultured Planctomycetaceae bacterium | reverse complement strand
AATACCAATTTTCGACCAAAACAACCTAGTTTTTAGCAATCCAGGCCGGGGGTGAGGGCGGTGCGAGACCGGGCAGACGCCATTTCGCCCCCCGTGCCCAGGGGCCGACCGCATAAGAGTTCTCGTCACCCGCTCATCGCGGCCCCAGTGCGGCAACCCATTCGCCTCCCTCGATGACTCCCTTGGTAACGAGGAGATCGACCAGCGATTAGAGCCCCGCATTCCGCGCATCGCATAGCCGGCGATCAAAAGGGAAGGCGGCCGGTTTGCTGGCTCAAGAAACCAGCCAATCCACCAGGCGGATGCCGGGAATCCGCTGAAAGTCGGCCGTGTTGTGCGTGACAAGCGTCAAGTCATGCACGAGGGCCACCGAGGCAATCATCAAGTCCACCGCGCTCACCGCTGTTCCCTGGCGGATCAGGGTGCCCCGAAGTTGCCCAAACTGCTCGGCACACGCTTCATCATAGGAAAGCACCCGAAGATCAGCCCGGAGTTCCTCAATCAATAGCAGCAGCGCATCGGGATTGGGACGGCGGTAAGCCCAGGCGAGAAGCTCGCCAAGGACAACGGTTGGAATGCTCAAGCGGCCGCTATGTTGAATAAAGCGATGGCTGAGCCCGGCGGCCTTTCGGAGGTGCTCCGAGCAGATGTTCGTGTCCAGCAGAAAACTCATGCGGGTATCTCACGATGGGAATCCCGCTTGCGATCGCGATAGGTTTCTTCGAGGATCTTGTCGTCCTCGTTGGTCCATTGGGCGGCCAGGCCTCCGGCCGATTTCCGAATACCCTCGCCCCAGGGGCGGGACGGCCCGACAGGCTGAACGACGACCTGGACCGCCTGTCCCTCGGCGAATCCCGGATTTTCGTTCAACTGAATCGTACTGCCGCGAATGGTGCCTTGAATGACTTTGTCCATGACGGAGCTCCTCTCCAATGAAGACGTTCCACGTTTATTGTAATCGCCTGAGGCATTACTGGTCAACCAAGGCTTTCACGACCTGCGGAGCCGTCGGATATTTTGCCAACAACGGCGCGAAGTCGCGGCGGCTTTCCACCGCGCTCTTCACGGCGGCCGTCAACCGGGTGTCGCCGAGCAGCACGGCCCCGACAAGAAGATTCTCCCGGAACACAAAGCGGAAGTAGCTGGTTTCCGCCTCCTGGTCCAGGACCTGAAAACTGGCGTCCGCCGCGTTGACCTGGCCGATGCTGAACAGGTCCAGCCCCAGGACTTTCAGCGTGTTGGAACGCGGCACGCCGCCGAACTCGACCGCGCCGCCCGCCATGTTCATGCCCGCGATGCTCCCCTGATATTGTGCGGGCCCCCAGATGCCGTAGACCAGCCCGTGATGCTCGGCCACGTCGCCGGCGGCCAGCACGTGCGGATGGGAAGTCTCCAACAGGTTGTTCACCACCACGCCCTGATTGACCTCCAGTCCGGCCCGCCGCGCCAGGTCGCTATTGGAACGAATGCCGGTGGCGATCACGACCAGATCGGCTTCGAGGATGGCGCCGTCCTCCAAGCGAACGCCGCGGACGCGCGGGTCGCCGACGATCTCGCACGTCACGGCGTTGGTGCGCAGCTTGATCCCGGTGCCCGCGACATAGGCGTCGAGGATTTCTCCCGCCCGCTGGTTCAATTGTCGCGGCAGCAGCCAGCCGGAACCTTCCAGCAGCGTGACATCGGCGCCGCGGCGGGCCAGCCCGCCGGCCGTTTCCAGCCCCAGCAGGCCGCCGCCGATGCAAATGTAGCGCGCCCCGGCATGGCAGGCCGCCACCAGGGCCCGCGCGTCGGCCACGGTCCGCAGGGTGGTCACCCCCGCTCGATCCGCGCCGGGAAAGGGGGGCACAAACGGCTGCGCGCCGGTCGCCAACAGCAGCTTCTCGAAGGGCAATTGCTCCCCGCTCCGCAACGCGACGCGATGGTCTTCCAGATCGATGGCGGCCGCCTCGGCCCCCAATAGCAGCCGCACGTTCCGCTCTTCATACCAGCCGGCCGGATGGATCGGCAAGTCTTGCTCCGCGATCTCGCCGGCCACGTAACGCGTCAGATTGAGGCGGTAGTAGGGCAACTCCGGCTCGGCCGAAACGAGCGTGATGGCGGCCGCGGGCGCGGCGGCGCGCAGCGATTCCACGGCGGCAAGCCCGGCAATGCCCGCGCCGATTACGACGACCTCAACCGCACGGGCGGCGACTGGCGCGGGCGGTGGCGCCGCCGGCGCTTTGTCCACATAAGGCTCGAAAAGTTCGCGCGGCGCGCCGCAGACCGGACACGCCTCGGGCGGCTCCGCGCCGCGATGGATGTAGCCGCAGACGCTACAACACCAGGCTGAGATCGTGTTGGACATGGCGAGGAGCCTCGATTTGAGTTGGATGATTCTGTAGGGAACGCCCTCCGCGGCGTTCCGGGGACCAGGACAGAACTACGCATGCTCTTGCGCCCGGAACGCCACGGAGGGCGTTCCCTACACGGTTTGGTTACCTGCTCCCGGAACCGCGCAGGAAGTGGTCACTTGGCCAACAGCGGCCGGCCTTCCTTGCCCAATACCGTTTGCAGGGCCGCATTCTTGGCATGGACCTTGTCGACCAATCGATGCCGGAAGGCGACCAACTTCTCTTGCAAGCCGGCATCGCCGAGGGCCAGGATCTCGACCGCCAGCAGCCCGGCGTTGCGGGCTCCGCCGCTGCCGACGCCCACCGTGGCCACCGGCACGTCGCCGGGCATCTGCACGGTGGAAAGCAAGGAATCCAGGCCGCCCTGCAACTCCGTGGGCACGGGAATGCCGATCACCGGCAGGATCGTGTGCGAGGCCACAACACCGGCCAGATGGGCGGCGCCGCCGGCGGCCGCGATGACCACCCGCAGGCCGCGAGCGGCCGCCATGGCGGCATACTGCCGGACGATCTCCGGCGTGCGATGCGCGCTCATCACCTGGACTTCATAGGGGACGTGGAATTCGTCCAGCACGTCGGCGACGGCGCGGATCTTCGGCCAATCGCTGTCGCTGCCCATGAGGATGCCCACCAGGGGCGAGTTGTTGTCCGGCATGAAGGAATTCTCCACGGTATTGGTTTAGCGCTCGAAGCGTGCGTTATAGGGCATGCCGAAGGTTTCCGCCACGGCCCGGTTGGTGATCTCGCCCTGGAAAATGTTGATGGCGCGGCTCACCGGGGCCGAACATTCGGCGGCCGCCGGCAAACCGCGATTGGCGATCCACAGCGCCCAGGGCAGCGTCACGTTGCACAGCGCGAAGGTGCTGGTGCGGCCCACCGCGCCCGGCATGTTGGCCACGCAGTAGTGGACCACGTCGTTGACCACGAAGGTGGGATCGCTATGGGTCGTGGGCCGGCTGGTGGCGGCGCAGCCTCCCTGGTCGATGGCCACGTCGACGATGACGGCCCCCGGTTTCATCAGCCGCAGGTCATCCGCCTCGATGAGCACCGGGGTTTTGGCCCCCGGCACCAGCACGGCGCCGATGACCAGGTCGGCGCGGCGCAACTGCTGACGCACGCTGTGCCGGTCGCTGAACAGCACGGTGACGTTCGAGGGCATGGTGTCGTCGAGGTAGCGGAGCCGATCCATGTTGATGTCCAACAGGCAGATGTTGGCGCGGAAACCGGCGGCGATCTTGGCCGCGTTGGCCCCCACCACGCCGCCGCCGAGGATCGTCACGTGAGCCGGCTCGACCCCCGGCACGCCGCCCAAGAGAATGCCGCGGCCCATCTGCGGCCGCTCCAGGCATTTGGCCCCCTGCTGAATGCTCATGCGGCCGGCCACTTCGCTCATGGGCGTCAATAGCGGCAGCCGGCCCTGCTGGTCGCGGAGCGTCTCGTAGGCCACCACCGTACAGTCGGAGGCCAGCAGTTCGTCGGTCAAGTGCCGGTCGGCGGCCAGGTGGAAATAGGCGAAGATGATTTGCCCGGGCCGCAACATGCGACGTTCGGCCTCTTGCGGCTCCTTGACCTTGACGATCAGCTCGGCACGGCCGTAGAGCTCTTGCGGCTCGGCGACCAGTTCGGCGCCGTGGCGAAGATACTCGTGGTCGGCCAGGCCGGAACCCAAGCCGGCCCCGGCCTCGACCAGGACGCGATGACCGGCACGGGTCAACTCCTCGACCCCCACCGGCAGCAAGCCGATACGGTATTCATCCCGTTTGACTTCCTTGGGCACCCCGACGATCATTGTCGTGCTCCGCGAAAGACGTGTAGGGGGTCGAACGCAACGAACCCCGCCAAGGACGACTCAAGCAAAAAACTTTTTCGGGCGGTGAGCAATTTCGGGATTCATTCTAAGGGGTAACCCCTACGGCCGTCCAGAGCCGTAGACCAGGGCACAGGAGAACTGCAAAGTCGGGGTCTGGTCCATTTTTCGGCTGAAACGCTTCGTTTGTCGAGAAAAGCCTTGTCCGAAAACATGGACCTGACCCCTTTGCGTTGGACTTTGCAGTTCTCCTGGATCAGGGCAGAACTACGCCTGCTCGCACGCCCGCAACGCCACCGAGGGCGTTCCCTACAGACCCCACCGTTCGGCCGGTTGCAGGGGCGGGGTTTGCTGCTCTTGTTTGGTTGCGTCAATTGCGGTAGATTTGCCGTGTCACCGATCCTTGACATCGCCAATTTGGGGGGTGGCTGAGGGGTGAAGGGTTGATGGAAAGGACTCCGAATCATGCAGGCGACACTTGCCCAACTGGCAACCATGGTCGATGGGCATTTGCTCGGTTGCGGCGACCTCATCATCCAAGGGGCCGCGCCGCTCCGCGATGCGCAGCCCGGCCAGATCACCCTGGTGGACGGCAGCGAAAAGAACCAGAACCTCGCCACCTGCCGAGCGGCGGCCGTGATTGCGCCGCGCACGTTCAACCCCCAGGGATTGCCCGCCATCCAGGTCAACGACGCCCATCGCGCCTTTGCCGTCGTGGTGGCCTATTTTCAACCGCTGCGGCGCCCGCGTCGCATCGGCATCAGCCCCTTGGCCTCGGTGAGTCCCACGGCGCAATTGGCCGCCGACGTCGATGTCCACCCCTATGCGACTATCGGCGACGACGTCACCATCGGCGCCGGCACAACGATTCACGCGGGCGTCCACATCCTGGCCGGCGCGCGGATCGGCGAGAACGTGACCATCTTCCCCAATGCCGTGCTCTATGAGAACACGGTGGTCGGTTCGGGCTGTCTGATCCATGCCGGCGCCGTACTGGGGGCCTACGGTTTCGGCTACGAGTTGGTCGAGGGCCGCCATCAGCTTTCCGCCCAGTTGGGCAACGTCGAACTGGGCGCGGACGTCGAGATCGGCGCCGGCACGACCATCGATCGCGGCACCTATGGCGCCACCCTGATCGGCGAGGGGACCAAGATCGACGACCTGGTGATGGTCGCCCACAATTGCCGCATCGGCCGGCACAACATGCTCTGCTCGCAGGTGGGCATTGCCGGCAGCACCACCACCGGCGATTACGTGGTCATGGCCGGCCAGGTGGGCGTCCGCGATCACGTCCACATCGGCGCCGGCGCCGTGTTGGGAGCCATGGCCGGCGTCATCAACGACGTCCCCGAGCGGGTCCGCATGATCGGCATCCCCGCCACTCCCGAGCGCGAGCAGAAGATCAAGCAGGCGGTCATTAGCCGCCTGCCGGAAATGCGGCAGCAGTTGAAGCGATTGCAGTCGGTCGTCGATGAGTTGGTAGCGCGGCAGGAGGCCGCCGGGCAATAGCCCAGGCATTGACAGAGCACGAAAGAGGCTGTCCGGAAAGTCTCCCCTCTCCCTTTGGGAGAGGGGCCGGGAGTGAGGGCGAATCGGAGAAGAACCATCCACATTGGCGGCGTTTTCTCGGCCGCACCCTCACCCTAACCCTCTCCCGAAAGGAGAGGGGACTTTCTCCGAGCCTTTCCAGACAGCCTCGAAGCTAAATAGAATTGTGCAATTCCAGGAGGAATCGCTGTAGGGAACGCCCTCCGTGGCGTTCCGTTTTGCCGGTATGCCCGGAACGCCACGGAGGGCGTTCCCTACACGGTTCGTTTGCGAACCTCCTGGAATCACGCAATTCTATTTAGCAAGCTGGTTGGCCAAAGCCGTGAAAGACCTTACTGAAGCCAGGTCGGAAACAGCGGAAAGACGCTCGGCCGCGCGCCCGATGGGCCTGATGGCCGGCTGGGGACGTTACCCGCTGCTGATCGCCGAGGCCCTCAAGCGGCAAGGGTACGCGGTCTATTGCCTGGGCGTCGTGGGCCACGCCGATCCCAAGCTGGCCGAAGTGTGCGATCATTTCCAATGGAGCGGCATGGCCCGCTTCGGCGCCGCCATTCGCTACTTCCAGCGGCACGGCGTACACGACACCATCATGGCGGGCAAGATCCACAAGGTGCTGTTGTTTCAGCCCTGGCGCTGGCTGCGGCACGTGCCCGACCTGCGGACGCTGCGGATGTTCATCCCCCACTTCCTCACGCGGCGCAAGGACTGCAAGGACGACACCCTGCTGGGAGCCATCGTCGAGGAGTTCGCCGCCGTCGGGATCCGCTTTGGCGTGGCCACCGATTACGTGCCGGAATTGTTGATCGGCGCGGGGCAACTCACCGTCGCCGCCCCCGCCGCCTGGCAGTGGAAAGATATCCGTTTCGGCTGGCAGATCGCCAAGGAGATGGGCCGGCTCGACATTGGCCAGAGCGTGGCCGTCCGCGATCAGGCGGTCATGGCAGTCGAGGCGGTCGAGGGGACCGACCAGTGCATTCGCCGCGCTGGCGAGCTTTGCCGGGCCGGCGGCTTCACCGTGGTGAAAGTGGCCAAGCCCCAACAAGACATGCGTTTCGATGTCCCCACCGTGGGCCTGCAAACGCTCCAGACGCTGGTGGCCGCCGGTGGCCGCGTGCTGGCCGTGGAAGCCGGCCGCACCATCCTGCTGGATGGCCCCGAGGCGATCGATTTCGCCAATCGCCATCACCTGGCGATCGTGGCCCTGGACGCCCCGCCCGCCCCCGTGAACGGCTAGGATCGGCCGAACAATAGCTTCCAGACTGGGGTGGAAGGACCGGATCCCCGTAGGTCAGGCTGTGCCTGACAGTCCGGGGGCGTCAGGCATAGCCTGACCTACGATT
>CAYYBU010000128.1:0-7086 GCA_964469945.1 uncultured Planctomycetaceae bacterium | reverse complement strand
AAGAACAGGTCGCCCCCTTCTCCCTCGATGAACCCGAACCCCTTGTCAGCAATCAACTTCTTGATCGTCCCTTGCGGCATAGTGCCACTCCTTCCAACAGATAAAAACGTAATTGGACCGCTAATCCTTCACCCAGAGCCCCTTCTCGTCGAAGAAGAATGCGGTCGAACAGTAGAGGGAGAAATCAACCGCAACTGGAGAGCGGCGCCTTCGGAAAAGCATGCCGGCACGCAAATCGCAGCGTGATTAGAACGAGAGCACTTGGAATGCGTCGGGGCTCACATTGCATCTCACCGCTATTACCACCACTATAACACGGCCAGCAGACAAAGGAAAGGGGGGGGCCCACGCGGAATGGCCATCTCACGCCGAAGGTTCGGCGGGGGGGCCAACGGCACATTCATCGAGCTCGCCAATCGCCTGTGGCGCGGGCACGTCGGCGGGACGCCGGAAAAAGATGGCCACCAGGATCAGGATCCAGCAGATCGGGTGGACGATCGCGTACAGAGCTGAAATAACGGTGGAATACCAGGAAAAGGCTTCAATCCCGATTCGGCCGGACCTGGCCGCATACAGGAAGGCCATCAGGACAACTGAACTAGCGAACGAGCTCAAGACCAGCCCACCGAGGGCGATCGTGGCCAGGACGGCGGGCAGGCGATCTCTTTTCAGACGCCGGATGGCTATCGTCAGGCCGATGATCCAAACCAGGAGCAATGGCGAGGAGAAGGCGAAACGCCCCAAGCCCTGCGTCAGCACCTCCGAGGTCGACATGCCAATCAGCCGGCCAACACCGAAAAAGGCCGACAGGACCAGCGCCAGCGCCGTCGTGACGACGAACATGCTCATGAGGCTGAACTGAAACGCACCGTAGCCGCCTGCGGCGGGCGGGTTTGGTCGCACTTCCGGGCAGCGTGCGTTGTTGTCGATCATAGATATCGCATCCGTGCCGCGGCTTGAAATCGCGCAGCGCTTAAATAGCGTTGCACGATTCCCGGAGGAATCGCTGTAGGGAACGCCCTCCGTGGCGTTCCGTCTCACCGATACGCCCAGAACGCCACGGAGGGCGTTCCCTACCCTATTTAGCGGCAGAAGCCCCATTGTACTCCACGCAGAAAGGGACGCAAGACAGTTCAGCCCACCCCACGATGCAGCGAGTTCTCTGTGTCCTCTGTGCCCTCTGTGGCTCACTTCTTGAGCTTGTCGGGCGGCCATGCGTTGTGGTTACCGTTTTCACAGCCCGGGGGCGAAACCGCGGCGCATGGTGTTCTCGCAACAACTCCGCGGCTCGACGAAATGGAGCAAGTAATCCGCCCCGCCGGCCTTCGTGCCCGTGCCGGAAAAACCAAAACCGCCGAACGGCTGCCGGCCGACCAAGGCGCCGGTGATGCCGCGGTTCAGATAGAGATTGCCCACGCGAAACTGCCGCCGCGCCAACTCCAGGTGCGAGGGCTTGCGACTGAACAGGCCGCCGGTGAGCTTGTAGCTGGTGGAATTGGCGATCTCCAGCGCCGCCGCGAAGTCGGCCGCCCGCATGACCGAAAGCACCGGACCGAAAATCTCTTCCCGCGCCAGCCGATGATGCGGCCGAATGCCGGAAAAGATGTGCGGGCCGATATAATGCCACGCCGATTGCGCTTGCAACTCGGCGGGCACTTCGCAGGCCAACTCCAGCGTTCCCTCGCGACGGCCGATTTCAATGTACTGGCGGATCTTCTCCGCCGCCGCGGCGTCGATCACCGGGCCCACGTCCGTAGCCGGGTCGAGCGGATCGCCGATCACCAGCGAGCGCGTCGATTCGATCAGCCGCTGGAGAAAGTGCTGGTAGATCGACTCGACGACAATGACGCGGCTGCACGCCGAGCACTTCTGGCCGCTGTAACCGAACGCCGACTGCCGCACGGCCAGCACCGCTTCGTCCAAGTCGGCCGACTGGTCGATGATGATGGCGTTCTTGCCGCCCATCTCGCAAATCACTTTTTTCAGCACGTCTTGCCCCTCGCCGACCCGACCGGCCGCTTCCAGAATGCCCAAGCCGACCTCCTTCGAGCCGGTAAAGGCGATCAGGGCCACCGCCGGATCGCGGACCAAAGCGGCGCCGATCGTCGCCCCCGGACCGGAGAGGAACTGTAACACGTCAGCCGGCGCGCCGGCCTGCCAAAGCATCTCGCAGAGGAGCCGCGCGACGCCGGGCGTCTGCCGCGACGGCTTGACGATGGTCGGGTTGCCCGTCACCAGCGCCGCCACCGTCATGCCGGTGCAGATCGCCAGGGGGAAATTCCACGGGCTGATAACGACGGCGACGCCGCGCGGCTGATACCAGGTCTCGTCGAGCTCACCGACGAAATGCCCCAAGCGTTGCGGCTGGAAGAGATCCGCGGCCCCTCGGGCGTAATACGCGCAGAAATCGATCGCTTCGCAGACGTCGGCATCGGCCTCGCGCCAGGTCTTGCCGGCCTCGCGGATCATCACGCCGGCCAAGTCGTCGCGCCGCGCACGCATGTGGGCGGCCGCATCCACCAGGATCGCCGCACGCTGCTGCCACGGTGTCTCGCGCCATGGGGGAAATGCCTGCGCGGCGCGTTCGATGGCCTGCCGGGTCGTTTCCAGGGTCGCCTCGTTGGCGATGGCCGGCGCCACGGCCCGGCCGATAGCATCCTGGAATTGTTGCCGTACCTCGGCGCGGGAAAAATCTCGCCACGGCTCGTTGACGAAGGAGGTCTTGGGTTCGAGTTGCGGACTCGCGTCGTCGGCAGCGGACGACGCGGTCTCATGAGGCGAAGCCAACAGGGTCCCCTCGGCCACGTTGTCGAAAAAGCCGGCCCGCAACCACGACTCGTTGGAAGTGTTTTCCAGCAAGCGGCGAACGAGATAGGCCATGCCGGGAATCATCTGGCCGACGGGCACATATTCCCGCAGCCGCAGACCCCGCGCCAACAGCGCGGGCTTCAGTGGCTCGGCCATGCCGTAGAGCATCTGCCATTCGCAGGCCGACGGGGGCAACTCGTATTGCTCCAACAGGGCCAGCGCGTGCGCGATGGAACGGATGTTGTGGGAACCGATCGCCAACTTGACGCCTCCCTCGCCGGCACGACGCGGCGTGGCGGCCACGAACAATTGGGTCATCCGCTCGAAGCAGGCGTCGGTGTCCCGCTTGTGGGTCCACACCGGCACGGGCCAGCCCATCTGCTCGGCGTGGATCACTTCGTAATCCCAGTAGGCCCCCTTGATCAGCCGCACCGTGATTTGCCGGCCCGTCCGCTTCGCCCACGCGATCACGCGGCGGGCGTCGTCCTCGCCGCTGCGCAGATAGGCCTGCATGGCGATGCCGGCGGCAAAGTCGACCTGCCGGCAACAACGCTCCAGCAATTCCAAGGTCAGGTCCTTCAGCGCGTATTGTTCCATGTCGAAGTTGATGAAGGCGCCCTTCTGGCGGGCCGCTTCCAGGATCGGCGCCAGCGACTGCGTCAACCGCCGCACGGCCCCCGCGCAGTCGATCGGATCGGGACGGGCGTCCAGCGCGCTGATCTTGATCGACACGTTCACGCGGGGCAGCGGTCCCAGGTGGTCCGCAGCGAGAACCGCATTGGCCGGCCAATACCGGGCCTGTTGCGAGAGCACGTCGATCAGGTCGAGGTAACGTCGTTGGTACGCGGCGGCCTCCTGGCGGCTGAGGCACGTCTCGCCCAGAATGTCCACGCTGAAGGCCATGCCCCGCTGCCAGATCTGCTGGAGCTTGGGAAGGGCCGCGGCCGCATCCGCACCGGCGATGAAGTTGCCCGCCACCGCGGCGATCCAGTGGCCGATCGACCTGGCCAACATCCCCTTGGCCAGATGGCCCGCCTTCAGGCCCAGCTCCATTCCCGGCGGCAGCGTCACCCCGGGCTGGCTAAGGTACTCGACCAGGTCTTCGTGGACGGCCGCCGGCGATTGGAGCGTCGGAAACGCATCGATGAAGCGGAACAGCGCCACCTTGAAGGCCTCGTCCTTCATGGCCCACTGCACCAGGCGGTCGGACCAATGACGGGAGGAGAAGACGCCGGCCCGCTGCTGGCGCGATTGTTGCAACAGCTCGCGGCCGATCTGTTGGGTGCGCAATTCCAGGTCGGCGCGGTCAGGGGAACGGGGCGCTTCCAGCACGGAGACGGAAGCGGCGAACGATGCGGTTTCCCGGTTTCGCATGAGCCACGTCATGGCAGGTCTCCCTTCCAGAATCCGCTCGTCCCCTTACCCGCGTAGGGAACGCGATCCGCCGGCCTGGCCGGACCCTCGGCCCGACCTCGCCCCCTTACCCGCGTAGGGAACGCCCTCCGTGGCGTTCTGTTTTAGGAGCAACGCCCGGAACGCCACGGAGGGCGTTCCCTACAGGGTTCCGACCGCCCTCACCCCCGGCTCCTCTCCCGCCGGGCGGGCGAGGGGAGATCGGTCGCCCTGCAAGAATTCTAGCGGACCGGAAGCGTCCGGCCAGGGAGCGGAGCGAATC
The DNA here is from genome assembly GCA_964469945.1 of uncultured Planctomycetaceae bacterium. Classification (GTDB taxonomy): domain Bacteria; phylum Planctomycetota; class Planctomycetia; order Pirellulales; family Thermoguttaceae; genus CAYYBU01. Next base: position 2,603 of record CAYYBU010000128.1, on the reverse strand, counting down.
AGGTGGCAATGCGGAAAGAAGGTTTGTGCTCGCGGCGGGCCACGCCGCTGTCCATGGCCGCCCGGGATACGGCCTTGGCCACCGCAATGGCCACGCGGCGATCGAACACGCTGGGCACGATATAGTCCGGCGTCAGTTGGCCGGGGCCGATCACGGCGGCAATCGCGTTGGCCGCGGCGATCTTCATCGTATCGGTCACCCGCGCGGCGCGGACATCCAACATGCCGCGAAAGAAACCGGGGAAGCAGAGCACGTTGTTGATCTGGTTGGGATAATCGGAGCGGCCGGTGGCCACCACCGCCGCGTATGGCGTCGCCAGGTCGGGATCGATTTCCGGATCGGGGTTGGCCAGGGCGAAGACGATCGGCGCGTTGGCCATCCGCTTCAGGTCGTCGACGCCCAGCGCGCCGGCCGCCGAGACGCCGATGAAAACGTCGGCACCGGCGAGCACGTCACCCAGCGAGCCGCCCAACTGCTCGGGATTGGTGTTCTCGGCCAGCCATTGTTTCACGGAGTTCGCGTACGAAGAAGCGCCGCGGACCAGCGCCCCTTCGCGATCGCAGAGCACGATCCGCTCGGCCCCCACCGACTTGAGCAGCCGCGCGATGGCGGTGCCCGCGGCGCCGGCCCCGCAGATGACGATGCGAATGTCGGCGAGGTTCTTCCGCACCAGCGTCAAGGCGTTGTGCAAAGCGGCCAGCACCACGATCGCCGTGCCGTGCTGGTCGTCGTGAAAGACGGGAATGTCGACCAGGCCGCTGAGCTGCTCCTCGATCTCGATGCAGCGCGGGGCGGAGATGTCTTCCAGGTTGATGCCGCCGAAAGTGGGCGCCAGATAGCGGCAGGTGTCGATGATCTGCCGCGGATCCTGGGTGTCCAGACAGATGGGAAACGCATCGACGCCGGCAAACTCCTTGAACAGCACGGCCTTTCCCTCCATGACCGGCAAGGCTGCCCTGGGACCGATGTTGCCCAGCCCCAACACGGCGGAGCCATCGGTAATCACGGCCACCATGTTGCGGCGAATCGTCAGGGCGAAGGCGGCGTCCGGATCGGCGTGAATGGCGCGGCAGACGCGCGCCACCCCCGGCGTATAGACCATCGAGAGATCGTCGCGGGTCTTGATCGGCGTCCTGGCGGTGACTTCGATCTTGCCGCCCAAGTGCATCAGAAAGGTGCGATCGGAAACGCGCAGCACGCGCACCCCGTCGATCGACCGCACGCGTTCCACGATGTGCTGTTCGTGTTCCAGGTCGCGGGCGCTGACGGTAATATCGCGGGTGATGTGGCCCTGATCGACCGCCACCACGTCGACGGCGCCGATGAAGCCCTCGGCCTCGCCGATGGCCGACGTGATGCGCCCCAACTGGCCGGGCTGATCGAGGTAGCGCAGCCGCATCGTCGTGCTGTAGGACGGACTCTGGCGTTTCATGCTACATGTACATGCCGCCGTTGACCGGGATCACCTGGCCGGTGATGAAACTGGCTTCCGGGAGGGCCAGGAACAGGATGGCCGCGGCCACTTCTTCCGGCTTGCCCAAACGCCCCACCGGCGTCATTCCGCGCACGGCGTCCAGTGTCGGTTGCGGCACGTCCTTGGTCATGTCCGTTGCGATGTAACCCGGCGCCACGGCGTTCACCGTGACCCCCTTGCGCGCGACCTCGCGGGCCAGCGTCATCGTGAACGCGATCAGGCCGCCTTTGGTGACGGCGTAATTGGCCTGACCGAAGGCGCCGGTCTGACCGACGATCGAGGTCACGTTGATGACGCGCCCCCAGCCGGCCTCCACCATGCCGGGCAACAAGGCGTGGGTGACGTTGTAGGGGCCGGTCAAATTCACCCCCAGCACTTCGTCCCACATGACCCGGGTCATTTTCAGAAAGGACTTGTCGCGGGTAATGCCGGCGTTGTTCACCAAAATGTCCACTCGGCCGAAATCCTTCAAGACGGCCTCGATCATGGGGTCGCACTCCGTGTCGTGCGAGATGTCGGCCTGGTAGGTCGCGGCGTGGACCCCCAGGTCGCCGGCCAGGCCGCAGACTTCTTCGGCCGCCTTGTCGCAACAGTGATAGTTGATGGCCACGTTCGCGCCGGCGTGGGCCAAGGCCAGCGCTGTGGCTCGGCCGATGCCGCGGGAAGCGCCCGTGACCAAGGCCGTTTTCCCCCGCAGCAAACCGAACACCTGCTGGGCCGGATGTGTTTCAACGATGGGATCCTCAAAGCCGATTGCCGCCATGAATGTCTCCTGAAAAATGTTTCCCTGACTCGAACGAGAGCAGGCGACGCCGCCATTAGTCAGTATGGGAGGAAGCCTTGAGGAAACATATCGGGGTGTTCTTGCCAACGGCCTCAGAGTCTTCCACCGTTGAGGCTACGAAGTCCCCTTACGCCACAGGCCCACGGGCCCGGCGGCTCTTTTCATCCCTGCCCTGCGCGCTGCTGCCGCTAAATAGCGTTGCACGATTCGCGGAGGAACGGCTGTAGGGAACGCCCTCCGTGGCGTTCCGTCTCAGCGAGACACCCGGAACGCCACGGAGGGCGTTCCCTACACGGCTCGCTTGCAAACCTCCTGCAATCACGCAACTCGATTTAGACGGCGGCG
>CAYYBU010000127.1:4412-7102 GCA_964469945.1 uncultured Planctomycetaceae bacterium | reverse complement strand
CTGGCCGCCCACGGCGGTGGCCACCACGTCCAGCACGTCGTTGGCCGGCACGCCCCAGCGGGCGCAGCGTTTGCGGTCCACGGTGAAGTTGAGGTTCGACTGTCCCATAATGCGGAAGGTGCCGGCGTTCTCGATGCCGCGAACTTTTTGCAGTTTTCTCACCACCTTGTCGGCCAGGGTTTCTAGTTCGGTCAGGTCGGGGCCGATGATCTTCACCGAGTTCTCCGCCCCCACGCCGGACATCGACTCCATGACCATGTCGCGAATGGCCTGGGAGAAGTTCCACTCCACGTGGATCAAGTTCCGCGTCAGGGCTTCATTCATCTCTTCACTCAACTCGGCCTTGGTGCGGCGGCGCGTGCGTCCCGGCGGGATCGGCCACTCCGCCTGCGGCTTCAGCGGCACGAAATATTCCGAATAGTAGAAGCCGGTCGGGTCGGTGCCGTCGTCGGGACGACCCAACTGTGCGGTGACCAGTTCCAATTCGGGATAGCCCTTCATGATCTCCAGGGCGGTCTTGGCGCCCTTGGTGGTCTCCTCCAGCGAGGAGTTCAGCGGGAAGGTGCCGCGAATCCAGAGGTTCCCTTCTTCCAACTCCGGCATGAACTCGCGTCCCAACAGCGGCAGTGCGGCCAGCGTCATGGCCACCACGCCGCCGAAAACGGCGAGCGTGATCCAACAGTGCTCCAGGCAATGCCGCAACTGGAAGCGATAGGAGGCCCGCAGCCAACGGACGAAAGGGTTGTCCGGCCGGGGAGTGAGCCGCCCCAACAGCCAAGCGCACAGCGTGGGCGAGAGGACCAGCGCCAGCAGCAAGGCCCCGGCCAGGGCAAAGGCGTAGGTGTCGGCCATGGGACCGAAGATCTGTCCCTCGGGCCCCGACATGGTGAACAGCGGCAGAAAGGCGCAGACCATGATGGCGGTCGAGTAAAACAGGCTCTTTTGGATCTCCTTCGAGGCCAGCAGGATCCGCTCCGTGGCCGGCAACTCGGCGCGATCGCCGGCGGCCATGTGACGGTAGATGTTTTCCACCAGGATCACCGAGGAGTCGACGATGATGCCGAAATCCACGGCCCCGATGGAGAGCAGGTTGGCCGATTTGCCGCGGAGAAAGAGCATGGCGAAGGCGAACAGCAGGGCCAGCGGCACGTTGATCGCCACCACCAGCGCACTGCGGATATTGCTCAGAAACATCAACAACACCACGGCCACCAAGGCCATGCCCGCCAACAAATTCTCCCGCACCGTCTCCGTGGTCACGTGGATCAGTCCGGCGCGGTCGTAGTAGGGCTCCAGCCGTACGCCCGGCAACAATCGTCCGGGCTGTTGGTTGATCTCGCGGAGCAGCGTTTCCGCGCGGTGCAGCACGGGCAGCGACTCCTCGCCCTTGCGCAGCAGGACGATGCCTTCGACAATGTCATCGTTCTGGTCCCAGAGGCGCTGGCCCGTCTGGTCGAGCACCTCGCGGCCCTGGTCATCGCGACGGGGCCGATAGAGCATGACGCGCCCCAGTCGGGTCTGATGGGCCACGACGACGCCCTGGCGATCGGGTGGGTCGCCCGGCTTCAAGGGCCCGCCTTCCACCAGGTCGTCCACCCGCACCGGTACGTTGTTGTTGGTGGCCACCACGATCTGGCGAAGTTCCACGAGGCGGCGGCGCTCCTGGTCGCGGAGATAATCGCGCGCCGCCACCGCGTCGCGCATGCCCAGCGCGTGCTCGATGGGGTCCTCGCCTTGGCCGATCAGCCCCAGGCCGCGGACCGCCTGCACCGCCTCGCCCTGGCGGATATACTCGCCGCCCACGTTGGCGTTATTCGAGCTGATGGCGTCCTTGAGTTGCTGCAAGGCGATGCCGTAACGTTGCAGCCGCGCCGGGTCGGGATGGACTTCGTAACGCTTCACCGTACCGCCGTAGCTGACCACGTCGGCCACCCCGGCCACGCGGCGAAACTGCCGCTCCAGCGTGTAGTCCTGCAACGACTTCAGGTCGTTCAGGTCGTAGATCGGCCGTCCCGCGGCGTCCTTGGGATTGACCAGCGTGTAACGCAGGATCTCGCCCGTGGGCGATTGCGGCGAGATCTGCGGCGTGACCCCCTTGGGCAAATTGACGAACTGCAGCCGGTTGATGATCTCCTGCCGAGCCGCGTTCTGATCGACGCCGTACTCGAACTGGTTGCGAATGTGGCACAGGCTGAAGAGCGATTGCGTCTGCGTGTGCTTCAGCCCCGGCATGCCCGCCAAGGCCACTTCCAACGGGATGGTGACCTGCCGTTCGACCTCTTCGGCCGAGGCGCCGGCGTAAGGAGCCACCACTTCGACGATCGCCGGGGCCGGATCCGGATAGGCCTCGACGTTCACGTGGTTGAACGAGTAGACGCCGAAGGCCAACAAGCCCAGCGCCAACAACACGACCACCAGGCGGCTGTGAAGTCCCCAGCGAATGAGATTGTTGATCATTCTAGTTGACCTCCGCGGAGGTCGATTTCAGATCGCGCATGGCATCGGTCAATTGCACGACGCCGGCGGTCACTACCCGCTCGCCCACGCTCAACGGCTCCAGGCCGCGACGCCGCTGCTCCGCCGTGAGTTGCCCGCGGACGAACACGATCGGCCCGGCCCGCCGCGCGAGCGCCACCTGGCGGCGGGTGAACTGCGTCGGGCTGCCTTCGGGCTGCACGAAGAGGATCTCG
>CAYYBU010000127.1:0-4402 GCA_964469945.1 uncultured Planctomycetaceae bacterium | reverse complement strand
GCTCCCCTCCTCGACAATGGCGGTGGCCGGAACCGCCACTTCGTTCTTGGGCGGCGTCAGCCCCACGGTGGCGGTGATGAACTGCCCGACGCGCAAACGTCCGTCGGCGTTGTCCACCCAGCCCATCACCAGCGCCGTGTGCTGGTTGGGATCGATGATCCGGCCGATCTGGTCGAAATTGCCCGAACGGGGCAAGAGCTTCGCATCGGCGCCAACCTGCACCGACCAGTGGCGCTGCGAGGCGGGCAGAGCGTCCAGCGCGGGCAGGTCTTCTTCATAGGCATGGGCGACCACGCGCAGCCGCGACAGATCGGCGATCTTGAACAGATCCACGGTGGTGTCGACCAGATCGCCCAGCGCGGCGTTGCGCTCCAGAATGACGCCGGCCAACGGCGCCCGCACTTCCGAGCGTGCCCACTGGTGGACCATCTCTTCGCGGGCGCGGCCCTTGCCCTTCTCCTTGGCCAACCGCTGGGCCTCGGCCCGCACCGCGTCGATCTCCTCCTGCGGCACCCGCCAGGTCTCCAGAGTCCGCATCACGCGGGCGACGACGATGCGGTCGGCCTCGACCTGCCGCTCCGCGTGCCGCAGCGTGCGGTCGGGGATGGCGCCTTCCTGCGCAGCGGCGCTCATGCGGTTCCAGGTTTCCTCATCGACCCACAGTTGCGAAAGCCCGTCGACCAGGTCGCTCTTCTTCTCGCCCAAGTCGCGACTCCAGATGACCGCCAGCAGTTGGCCTTTCTGCACGCCGGCGCCGAAATCGACCGGACGGCTGCCGTCCAGCGCGCCCAACTCGACAATCTCGCCCGGAAAACGGGCGTGGACGTGCGACATGCGGTTGGCGTCGAGAATCAAGGTTCCCGAAAGCTCCAACGCCATGGCTTGGGTGGCGGATTCCGCCTTGGCGGTCTGGATGCCGAAACGCCGCACCACGTCGGAGGGTAATTGCAGGGTGGCGGGATGGCCGTCGACCAAGACGGCTGGACTGGCCGCCGGCGCGTCGGACGACTCTTGCCCCCGGGCGTCCGCCAATCGCTGCTTCACGCGGGGAAGAAATATGACGGCCGCGATGACCACGGCCATCGCGGCGGCAATCGCCACGACGCCTTTGGGAACTCTGCGCATGCTTCCGAATCTGGACATCAGAACACCTTGTGGATAAACAAGAGCCGCCGTCAACGCCCACAAAAATCGCGTTGACGCCGCACCATGGACCAATCGCCGACCACTCGCGCAAACCGAGGGTTCACGCGGCCGGAGGAGCCCGCGACTGGAATGCCTGCGTCAGAATGGCGGGGGCTGGCGGGAGATCGAGCGGGGGCAGATCGGCGAGAATCGCCGGCGCCGGCAGTAGCACTACGGCGACCGCCGAAGATTGCGCAAGGGAGAAATGCCCGCAAATCGCGCACTGCTCGCTACCACAAATGGGGGCCGGATTGGGCCGCGGAGCGCGCACCGTGGCACCCACGGCAGCGTCCGACAGATCGACCTCCGGGGCGGGCAATCCGAAATACCAAAGTCCCCCCGGAACCTCGACCGCATGTCCGCAGCCGGGGAGGAAGTGCAGCGCATCGCCCGGCGCGCAGATCGCCACGAACAGACCGGTTAACAACCAGGCGATTTTGGCTCGGGTTCGCGGGCGCATGGGGGTGACTCGATTGCGTGACGGCGGCCAGCAGGCGTGACACGACCAGGCCATGGTCGCGGGAAGGGGCTCATCAAGGATATCTTACTTGAGGAAGCAAAGTCAAGTTGGGGGGATTTGAGCCAGTATTACGCCGTTAATAACCGTAACAAGAGAAGAATACTCTCGCACGGTGGCATTGTCAAGCATTCGGCTGCCGGCTCCAGGAGAACTGCAAGGTCGCTACAACCCGCATAAAGCGATGGCAGCAGCAAACCCTGATTGGCACTTTCGCCCCATCCGATAGAACAGGTAGGACTGTCGGATCTCGGATATTCCGCACCACGCAACGTGAGGGCTCGCTGCCATGCCTTGGAAACAGACCTTCTGCCACCTCGGTACGGCCGTGGCGTTGCTCCTCGGCGCGGCGGGTTGCCAGTACGATGGCCAACAGAACGTCGATTCCTATGTGCGCGGCATCGCCAGTCGGCCGTTGGACGTGACACCGCTGCCCGGGGCGCCAGGGGCGCCAGGGGCGCCGGCGCCGCAGGCCGCCCAGCCGGCGGCGGACCCAAGCCGGCCGTTGCCACAGTCGGATCCGCTCTCCAGGGCCGGGATGTTCGAACCGATCGGCGCAACCGGGGTGGTCAACGTAGGTTTGCTGCGCGACGAAGCGGCCGGCCCGGGAACCCCGGCGGCCTTCGTGGCGGCCACTCCGCCAGCCGAGTCGCCGGACAAGCTGACACCGCGGCAGCCGTTGCAGATTCCACCCGCCCTGCCGGGCAGTAATGCGCCGCCGATCCACTTGCCGCCCCTGCGTCCCGGAGAGCCGGGAACGGAACGGCGGATCGAGATCGAGAAGCTCTACGCGGCCTTGCCGGCGATGCCGTCGCTCGTCGGGCCGCAGTTGCTCCCCGGCCAGGCGCCGCTGACCCTCGACGAAGCCCAGCGGCTGGCAATGAGCCACAGCCCGCTCATCCGTCAGGCCGCCGCCGACGTCGAGGCCGCGCGGGGAACGGCCATTCAAGCTGGCCTGCATCCCAATCCGCACGTCGGCTACCAGTCCGACGACATCAACACCGGCAGTACGGCCGGCTATCAGGGGGTGGGCATCAGCCAGACCATCTCGACCGGCGGAAAGCTCAAACTGGCCCGCAGTGCGGCCACCATGGACCTGGAGAATGCCCGGCTGACGTTGTCGCGCGTGCAGTACGACCTGGCCACCCAGGTGCGAAGCAACTATTTTGCCGTGCTGGTCGCCCTGGAGCGGTTCCGCGTCAACCGCGCGCTGTCGGAGTTCGCCGCATCCATCTATCGGGCGCAGACCAGCCAGGTGGTGGCCAGTCTGGCGGCCCCCTATGAACCGTACCAGGTGCGCGTGCTGGCCATGCAGGCGCGGACGCAACTGATCCAGTCGCAGCACGATTATGAATCGGCGTGGCGGAAACTGGCGGCCACGCTCAATTGTCCCGATATGCCGCCGGCGCCGTTGGCCGGCCGGGTCGACGTGGGCGTCCCCTTCATCAACTACGAAGAGGCCAAGTGCCGGCTCTTACAGGTCCACGCCAGCCTGCTCATGGCGCGGAACACCGTGGTCAAGGCGCAGTACCAATTGAAGTTGGCCAAGCTCACCCCCAGCATGCCCGACGTGGACGTGAACACGGTCATCGAGCACGATTTCACCACGCCGCCGTTCAACACCGTGGTGAGCATCCAGGCCGGCGTGCCGCTGCCCATCTTCGACAACAACCGGGGCAATATCATTGCCGCCGAGGCCGGCTTGGCCCACGCCTGTTGCGAATACGACCGCGCCCGCAACGAAGTGCTCGGCGATCTGGCCGACACCTTTGCACGTTACCAGACCAATCGCGAGAGTTTCGCCTACTACCAGGACAGCATTCTCTTCGACCAGGTCCGCGCCTATCGGGCCTTGTATCTGCGGCACCAGCAGGACCCGGACTCGGTCGCCTTCAGCGACGTGGTCAGCGCCCAACAGACGCTGGCCGGCACCATTGCCACCTATCTGCAACTGCTGGGCGACCAATGGCAAGCGGTCATCGATCTGGCCGGGCTCTTGCAGGTGGACGACCTGTTCCAATTGGGCCATCCGCAGCCGGCCGCCATTTTGACCGTGCCGGCGGCAACCCAGGGGCCGTAACGGGGCCGGGTGCAAGCCTCTTCGCGAGTGATGCCAGCCTCCTGGTACGCGGCAAAGCGGAGCCGAACTCGCGTTTCAGTTCCGCGGCGTCCATACGTCAATGTTCGCTGAAGGGGCAACGTGCAGCCGCGGCCGCCGCCTCCTTGCAGTCGGCTGGCGGTCGCGGCCGGAATCGGCTAAGATGAGCTTGGCGGATCGGTTAGGTTGGATGCGGCAACGCCGTCCCCCTGCACAAGGACCTTTCTTATGGCGGACCGACTAGCGAACCGAAGACGCGTTTTGGGATTGCTGACCGGCGCCGTGGCGGCTCTGATCGGGGCCTGCCTGGCCCTTCCGGCCCTGGCTTACGTCCTCTCGCCCCTGCGTCGTCGCGGGGGAAAAACTGCCGGCGACGGGGATTTTCAGGATCTCGGCCCGATCGACCAATGGCCGGTCGGCCGCTGGCAACTGCTCCCCATGGACCTGGTGCGGCAAGACGGCTGGGAAAAACTTCGCGTGCGCCACGGCATCTGGGTCCGCCGCCGGAAAGGGGCGACCGCGGAGATCGAGGTGCTCTCGTCGATCTGTCCTCACTTGGGCTGTCCGCTGAATTGGCATCCCGACCAGGCCCAGTTTGTTTG
>CAYYBU010000126.1:0-7103 GCA_964469945.1 uncultured Planctomycetaceae bacterium | reverse complement strand
GCCTGGGTCAGTTCGCCGAAAAGGACGACAACGCCACCTATTTGTTGGGCACTGCCACCTCCACCCACTGCTCACTGCCGGTGGCCGAGGTGACCAGCTTCCTCTGGACCCCGGCCACGGAGATGATGACCTGCACACCGCGTTTCAGGTCGAAGCCGAGGATGTCGTTGGTGTCGGCCGTCTCGCCGCGTGAAAGGCCGTCCAGGGAAACGGCGCCCTTGCTATTCGGGTCGGCAACGACCCTCACCTTCTCGGCCACGCGACTGCCATCGGGCCCCACCACGCGCACCAAGAGACGCACGATGTCAGCCGGCGCCTTCTTCCTCCTGGCGTAACGGTCGGTCACGTTCACGGCGGGCACGTCCCGGTTGTTCATGGCCCACACCAACGGAAAATGAATGTTGCCGCGTCGGAAGCTGGCGGCATAAATGGCATGTTCGAAGGAGTCCTTCTGCGCCTGTGCGGCTTCGCCCACGAACCAACCGTGGTCGAGGCCGTGCGGATCTTGCTCGCCGGCGCCGGTGAAATGCCAGCCCTTGTCCCACACCTCCACCCAGGTGTGGTTGCCGCGATTGCTGGACCAAAGCGGGGTGCCTGCCAGACGGGCCGGCACACAGACCGCGCGGCAGGCGTCCGCCAGCACGATGGAAAGGCCCGTGCAGGACGCCAACCCCAATCGGATCGATTCGCGGGCGCTCTGGTTAGGAGTCCTGCGCCGGGTGGAATACTTGAGCTTCAACTTGCCGAACAGTTCGCCATTGAGCTTGCGGGCCGCCTCCGCGGGCGTCTGGCAACCCTTCACCAAGGGCATGCACAGGTTGAAAAACTCCTGACGCCACGGGTCACGTTTTTCGTCCACGTTCGCATAGGGGAGCACATCGTTGAGGAAGAGGTCCATGGGGATCGACTTGCCCCAGGGGGTCCGCTCCCGGGCTAGGTAGGCCAGATGCGTGTTGGTGAGCAAGAAATCCGCCAACAGCGACTTACGGTCGGCGTCCGGCATGTTGACGATGAGGAATTCCACGCCGGGCCGCTCCGCGGTTGGACAGTCCCGCAGGGCCTTTTCCATTTCGGGCCTGTTCTCGCCTGCATGGGCCAGGGCGTCGACCAGTTGGGGATCGCGGGCCACACTCACGGAGCACAACGCGCACAGCAGCAGACAGCCCATGAGCAGGCGCCTCCGGACCGCAGTTTCCCGGACGAAAGCCAAGCTGTTGTGTCGGTCCATCGATTCTCGGTTCCCTTCAGGTTGACTCGACATACCATAGTTTACACGTGCGGCTGGGCGGCGTACAGCGTTAAACACTCACGTAATCCCCACTAACCCAAGACGCTCACAACGCAATAGCCCGATTGACATCCGTGCGCCAGCGCCGACAATGGGCCGTGTGCCTTTCATTCCCCGCACACCCGGCCGAAGAAGAAACCAACATGGTTCTCGGGAACATCTCATGCCTGTTCGCCCTGGCATTAGCCGCCCCGGCGGCGGCATTCGCTGCCGAGCAAGCCGCCCAGCCGGCGGAGGCATCGCTCAGCGCTGCCGGCCCGCTGGAGCCCGGACAGCGTTGTACCGCGCGGTTGGTGCTTGTCAACGATCAAGGGGCGCCCGCGTCTTGGCGGGCGACCTACTCGTTACAGACTGACGACCGGATGTTCGAGGCCGTTCCGCCGGACCCGATCTACGGCAGCGACCGCGCCCTGGGCAGGCGGAGTTGGACTGAGGCCGACGGCAAGGTCATCGAGGAAGGTTCACTCACCGATGGCAAGGATTACACCGCCGCCTCCACGCCCTATATCCACGACCACTTCACCGAGGCGTTTCAGTACGTCGATCTCGGCCGGGCAAGGAAGATTACTCGCATCAGCTACGGTTCGGGCGACGCGAATCACGCCTGGAAACTCGACTTGGCCGCGTCGGCGGACGGCAAATCGTATACCGCAGTGCCGGAAGTACAAGGCTTCGACACGTTCAAAAAGTGGGGCAACGTGGTCCTGCCGTTGAAGCAGGCCCATGACGCGCGATACCTCCGCCTGCGCCATCACAAGGATGGTGACAAGGTGCCGTTGTTCGCCATGCCGTGCCGCCTGAGCGTGTATGACGGCACCGCCGGCGAAACCTGGGAACTGCCGAGAATCGGCGAAACGATGGGCGGCGGCCGGCAGGTAGCCGAGGTGGCTGCGGGGTCGTCCGCGACGGTTGACCTGGTCATCGACCGGCCGCTGCCGCCGGGGCTCTATCTGCTGGCGGTGCGATTGGAGCGCGGGGCCCCGCGGCAACTTCTCTATCACCGCGTGCTGGTGCTGCCGGCGCCGATCGCCAAAGTCTCGGCCGAGTCGCGCTTCGGTATCAACGCAGCCAACGGCGACTGGGCCCCCATTCTCCGCCGTCTGGGCGTGGGCTGGGTGCGATTCGAGAACCTGAAGTGGCCCTTCGTTTCGCCCGCGCCGGGCGTCTATCGGTTCGACGGCTCGGTCAAGCCCTGGCAGGTCAACGAAGATGCGATTTTCAAGGGCTACGCCGACAAGGGACTCAACATTCTGCCGTTCCTCTTCGAAACGGCCAACTATGCCTCCAGCGCGGCGGTTGGCGTGAAGGAGGACCGCCGGGCGTTCTACCCGCCGAAGGATCCGCGGCAGTTTGGCGAGTTCGCCTTCCAGGTGTCCGCCCGTTACGGCTCGATGCGGCACCCCGCGAGGGTCTTGAAGACACCCGACGCCCGGTCGGCGCTCGGTTACCTGCACGTCTATGAAATCTGGAATGAGCCGAACCTGACCGATCCGAACTGGGGCGGGTGGGTGGGCACGAGCGGGCAGTACCTGGAAATGTTCCGCGTCGCTGCCGAGGCTGTCCGTCGCGGCGATCCGGCCGCCAAAGTGACCAACGCCGGGTTTGCGGGCATCCAGGTCAAGACGGTGGATCAGTTGCGAACCTACACCTACCGCGACGGGAAACATCCGCTGGATTTCACGGACATTCTGAACGTTCACTTCTACAGCGGCCGAGTCCCTCCGGAACTTGCCACGGACGACTTCAACGCCAACCAATCGGGCGATATCAAGGCCGAAGACGAGTTTCGCCGCTTGGTGGCGTGGCGCGACGCCCACAAGCCGGGCATGCCCATCTGGCTTTCAGAGACCGGCTACGACAGCGCGGGCCCCTACGGCACCGACGAGCGGACCCAAGCCGCCCGCCTGCCGCGGGTCGTCATGCTGGCCTTGGCCAACGGCATGGACAAAGTCTTCGTCTATCGCGAAAGCGGCTCGACGGCCAGCATGCACGCGGCCTCGGGGGTCCTTCGCGACGACGGAACCTTCAAACCGTCTTTCCTGACCTACGCCACGTTGATTCGCGAGTTGGATGGCGTCCAGGGCCGCGCCGTCAAACTCCCCTATGCGGACAAGAACGTGCGTCTCTATGCGTGGCAATGCGGCAAGGAAACGATGCTGACCGCCTGGACCATCGAGGGCGACGGCAAGCTGGATCTGGACCTCGGGCAAGCAACCGTGATCGACGCCTTCGGACACCGGCAAGAAAGGAACCTGAGCAGCGGGCTTGCCCTGTCGCCGTATCCCGTCTATATCCGCGACATATCAAACGGGCGGGCAGTACGGTCGCTTCAGGCGCGGGCTCAGGCGAACGAGGCCCGCCGCAACCAACGGCGGCGGCAATGGGCCAAGGCCACGGCATACCTGTTCAAGTTTGGCGGGGCGGCCGACGGTGTGACCCTGGACGTTGGTCGCGAGCGTCCCTTCACGCCGGTATTGGCGCGCGACGTGTACGCGGCGGAAAAAGGGTTCGGCTTCGCGCCCGGCCCGGCCGCCGCGACCGAACAACGGAAGTGGATTCGCAACGAACTGGACCGTACCGCGTGCAAGGTCGTGAAGGGGCAGGTGTTTCGTTTTCGCGTGAAGTCCGGTCGCTATCAGTTGCGGCTTGGCGTCGGCCCATTCGACAATGCGCATGTGACGCTCCGCGGCGGGAGCGGCGGCGACGTGCTCCTTGCCGCGGCCAAAGGCGACTCGGTGGTCGAGACGCCGCTGGAGGCAACCGACGCCATTCTGTCGATCTCGGTAGACAACTACGCGATGCTCCGCTGGCTGACGGTCGTCCAACAAATGCCGGACAAATAGCCAATTCCGCTTTCCGTCCCCTATGGCCGGCATCTGACATTTTGCGGTTTTCTGGCGATGCCGGGGACATGCAGCTTGAAACGTAACCGTTCACAGGGCGGGGAAGCAGGGGACAGCCTGCGGTCACTTGCAGCGTCCCCGGAACTCGTCCGTCGTGGTGTCGATCTCGATCATGTCGCCGATTTCGACGAAGGCCGAGACCTGAAGTTCGTGCTTCGTGCCTTTCAAGATCGCCGCCTTGGTGATCTTGCCCGAAGTATCGCCGCGAGCTGCTGGTTCGGTGTATTCCACTTCACGAACGATGACTCTGGGCAGGACCACAGAAATAGGACGGCCCTCGTAAAAGGTGACTTCGCAGGCTTCGCTCATCTCGGGAATCAGATACTTTACCAGATCGGGGATGGTTTCAGCATCGATTTCATACTGGTTGAACTCCGCGTCGACAAACACGTGATTGGGCGCGGAATAGTAGGAATAGCTGCATTCCTTCTTCTCCAGAACCACCATTTCCATCTTCTCTTCGGACTTCACCACCGTCTCTATATTGCTGCCGGTCATCAGGTTTCGTAACCGCAGCTTGCAAATGGCCGCATTTCGGCCCGACCTGGTGATCGACTTCTTTATCACCACAAGTGGACTTTTCTCGACCATAACGACGTTGCCAGGATTAAGTTCACCCGCGGTTACGATACCCATGGTAAAGTTCCTATCTTATTCTGACTCTTATTGATTCCTACATCTTTAATTCCGCGCACGAAACCGACAAGATTGTCGGCAAGATCGCCCATTTGGTCAAGAGTGCTTGCCCAGATTTTGCCGTGCTGCTCAATGGCCAGTCGATTGGCTGCGAAATCTGGCCAGACCGAGGCGATATTGCCCCTGCTATTCCAGACATGCCAACACCGCCGCACGACCGCGGATTCCTCGAAGCCACCGAGATATTGCCCCAAGAACGCCTCCAGTTTGACCAGGTGTGCTTCTTCCGCCTGGGGATAGATCTGCCACACGAATGGTCGTCCGGCCCATTGGGCGCGCACGAAAGAGTCCTCGCCTCGCACGAAATTCACATCGCATGACCAAAGCAGCCGGTCGAAACTCGCTTGCGGCAGGAACGGCAGCGGGTAGGCTGTCAGTGACGACCGCCGCAGTGGCGTCTCCGGCAAGAATGGCACACCGAACCAATCGGCCACCTGATCGGCGGATGGTCCCGGCGTTACGAGCACGGTCACGGCGTTGCGGCCGTCGGCCCAGCACTGAAGCAAGTCGGGCAACGATGCGTTCTGGTAACAGAACATCGAGACGCGCAGTTCGCGATCGCTTCGGGCCGGCACGCCCACGCTGGACCAAAAGGCCGCTTCGGCGGCCGAATCGAATGCGGCACGATCGGCAAGCAAATTCCGTTCTCGCAACAGCCCACCGGTTCGCGGAGTGAATCCGGGAAAAAAGAAATATTTCGTCAGCGGCCATTTTGTCCGCAACGACGGCAGCCGATGGCAGCCATCCACCCAGTCTTCCGCACTGAGGTATTCCAAGTTGATCCACAGCGGGGGCACGGTCCGTTGGGCCATCGTCGCGATGTAACTTTCGGGCAATTCGCAGGCGAACGCCTCGATCACGACGTCAGCCACTTCGACCTTCGGAAAGTTGGATCGCCAATGGCGAATCTCGATGCGGCCGACGCGCTGCTCGTCGGTCCTGGTCGAAACGGCCGGACATAGACACGCAAAATTCTGCAACTGGTCGACCCACAACCGGACGTCGGCGTCGTGTTCATTCGCCAACTGTTGGGCCAGTCGCCAGCACGTGCCAATGTCACCGTAGTTATCCACGACGGTACAAAAGATGTCCCATCGCCGCATGTTCTACGATCCCTTTCGTTGGCTGAACGAATCCTTCGCCCGCCCATCGCTGCGCGGACAGGATACCACGACAGCAGTCGTCAGCACGAACGGCAACGCCGAATCCGATGTCCGTCGCTAAGCCGGCCGATGCGTTTCAAAGGGGGCGGATTATCGCGCAGATGCCCTGCTGAGACAAGGCCAATCGCGGTGCCCAGAAGGGGTTATCCGACAGCAGTTGAGCTTGGCCAGTCCACCAAGCCCCCGCGGAATCGCAAAAGTGCGTCTGACGGGGTTTGGGCAAGGGGCGGCCCTGGGGGGAAGCCTTGGCCGAAGAGATCGCAAAACGCGATTCCAGGGGCCTTGGCGGGTACGCAGTGGCATTGAACTGGCGGGACGGAAGATTCCCGGTGAAGTGGCTGCCGGGATCGCGTTGGAGCCTGGCGAACGCGATGATTTCCCCGATCTGGTGGCCATCGTGTTCGGGGGCTGATAGACTATCCCTATCTCTACGAAATGGAATAAGCAGGCGAGGTCTTCAATCATGTCACGAGCGGCACGACTCTGGGAATGCCTTGCTATTTCTTTATGCATTGGCCTGCCAGTCGCGGGCCAAGGTATTGACGCCAACTTCAAGCCTGAGCTGGCAGGCATAGAACTGACCTCGCGCGAGGTGCGGCCCGGCGATCCTGTTGCCATGACGCTGAGACTCCGCAACGCGGGCACTAAAGTCGCGCGCGGCGACTACTGGCTCTTCGTCCATCTTGAGGTGGGCAAAGATTGTCGGAACATCGTCGTCCATGCCGACCATCCGCCCGCCGAGCCGACTTCCCTCTGGCAACCCGGCCAGATTATCTTGGATGGGCCACGGGTGCTTAGGGTCCCCGCCGATTTGCCCGAGGGAGAGTATTTCCTGCACGTCGGCGTCTACGATTTCACGGGCAAGGGCGGTCGGCTTTTGGATAGCTATGCGGGCGGCAAGCTCAAGATCAGCCGTCGAGCACCATCGACGGAAAAGCTCGGGCCAGCGAAACTTCCGGCCGGAGAGGTTGTCAAGCGACGGGCAGCGTTGGCCTCGCGGATCCCGGCCTCGCAACGGGCAACCCTGGAGACCCCGGGCTGGCGTTTCGACGT
>CAYYBU010000125.1:0-7116 GCA_964469945.1 uncultured Planctomycetaceae bacterium | reverse complement strand
GACCGAGCAGCGCCATGGCGAAGCTGGGATGATCGACGTAGGCATCGCCACTGACGAACACCACGTCGATGGCGTCCCAACTGCGAGCCGCCATCTCGTCGCCGCTCATCGGCAGCGGAATCGCGGAACTGGAAGTGTGCTTTGCGGTAGCCATGCAGGGGCGAACGAATCGGGGGGAAATAGCGGTGACCTTGGTCAATTCTACCGGTTTTCGGTCCGCCGGGCAGTGCCCGCCCAATGTATCCGGCACACTCCGTGTGCCGCTGGGGCTGGCGGCACACGGAGTGTGCCGGATACGATGGGCGCCCTAGCCGAGACCGGAAGCTGGGGCACCGCTTCGCTATGCCCCAGCCACCCCGTCGTGTGCCGGATAGGACGGCCGACGAAAAAAGGAGGCAGCCCCGCCGCAGCGAGACTGCCCCCTCGGGATTCATCACACGCCCTCGGCCGGTTCCGGGCCTTAGAAGCAGTAGGTCAGACCGGCAAAGGCTCCGTGCAGGATCAGACTGCCGTTGCGATCGATATCCTGGATCGTCGGGATATCGTTCAGGTAGGGCGGGATTTGATTGTCGGCCAGGCCGATGCCCGTGGCCGCCAGCACGCGGTAACCCAACTTTGCGCTGAGACTTTGCGTTATCTGCCAATCCATTCCCACATCGACCTGGGCGAGGAAGGAGAAGCTGTTGCAGGTCGAGTGGACCGGGTAGGTCTCGCCGGGATAGCTGGTCTGCTGGCCGATGACGCAGTGGCCGCTGGCATCGATCATGTCCGCGCCGAAGTTGCTCTGGATGATGTTGTCGTAGATGCCGAACTTCGGCGTGACGAAGAACTTCACCTGCTTGCAGGCTTGATACTCGACATTGAAGCCGATCTGCCCGCCCACCAGGTTGTTGGCGATGTTGTCGCTGAAGTAGGCCCAGGTCTCGTCTTGGGCCTCGCCGCCCCACACCAGGTCGTCGCGGAAGCGGAAGTAGCGCATGCCGGCGGAAACGTCGATGCTCAAGGGGCAGCCGCACTCGCCGCCACAGAGGCGGTTGCGGACAAAATTCAACTCCACGTCGTGGACCTCGTCGGTCCGTTGCAGCGTGTGCCGCAAGCAATTATCGAACCAGCCGTTGGCGCCCCAGCCGTTGAAGGTCACCAGTCCGGTCGTCAACGGCGAGCTCACCAGTCCGTAGGGGTCCGTGGGCGACACCGGCTCGCTGGCGCAAGAGGAGCCTTGGAACTCGTGCAGGGTCCAGTAGGTGGCTTCGATAGCGTACTGATCGCAGCAGAAGGTGCGTCCGAAGCGGATTTCGCCCCCCCACTCCCAGCCCACACCGGCGTCCTGGGTGTTCATGATCTGGTTGCTCTGGTTGCCGTTCTGGTAGGTGGTCCACAGTTTGTTGGCACTGTCGCGGGTCATGGCCAGGGCCAACACCGAGCCGTACCAGTGGCCCGCGCAGGCATCGCAAGCCTGGCCGCCGGCGGCAGCCTGCTCGTACTGCTGCACCGCACTGCCATAGACGCCGCACCCGGCACTACCGGCAGAGCCGCTACTGACGGTAAATCCGGGCGTGTAGCAGGGCGTATAGTTGGGCTCGGTCAGCGCCGGACTCACCGGGCCGGGAGCCGGATTGATGGCCGGGACGGGCGGCGTCGGCATCGTCTTGAGTTGCCCGCCTGGCATAGGCGGCGCCGGCGGCAGCACGCTGGCGGGCGCCGGGGCGCCTTCGGCGGCCATCTGGAGCGGTTGCGCGTAATCGGTGGCCGGCATGGGCGTGTAGGCGTTGCCGGCGGGGCCTTCCACTTGATACGCCGAAGGGGCCACATAACCGTTATGGTCGGTCGCGGCCGGCGCCGGCTGCAAATTCAGCATATCGGGCGCACCGTACAGGCCATATTGAGCCCAGGCGTTGCCAGTCGTGCAAGCCAGTAAAGAGACAAAGATGGAAACCTGCAAACGTTTCATATTAGACTCCTTTTCAAATTCGAAGGCTCATTCCGTATCGCACGTAAAAACGGATCGACCGAAGCGAGGCGGAGATTCGGCGAATTCGCGCCCTGGCGGCTCATTTTGCGGCGCGGGCCCCCGAGCAATCGTCGCCACCGTCGCCACCAAAAAATGCCCTTTTTCAACCACGGCGCGGCTTTTCGGCACAACCGGAAAAAGCCCGCGTTGCAAAGCGCAAATCCCGCATAAAGCGGGCAGGAAACAACGGTTGTGCGTTGCGCTCGCGATGCTGCTGATTTGCCGCTTGTGCCGTCCGCGACGGCATCACTTGCCGGCAACGCACGGAACGCCACGGAGGGCGTTCCCTACAAGTTGGCAAGGAATCCGCCGGGTGCCACTGCTGGCTTGTCCAGCAGTGCCGCGGGGGAGCACGGGTGGGCAAGCCATCCGTGGCGCCCGGTTCCCTACAGCGGTTCCGCGTCAGCGTCCGGCGGCGATTTCCTCGGCCAGATGCTGGTAGTCCTCGGCGCCGTGCGAGCTGGGGGCGTACTGGAAGATCGATTGCCCGAAGCTCGGCGCCTCGGCCAGGCGGATGTTGCGGCGAATCCGCGTCTGGAAAGTACGCGCCGCCGCCCAGGGGAGCGGCTGGCCGCGGCCGTTCTGGAAGAAGGCGTCGACGTTCTGGCCCACTTCGGCCGCCAGGCGGGTCCCCGCATCGTACATGCACAAAACGACGCCGCTGATCTGCAACGCCGGATTCAGCCGCGCCGCCACCAGGCGAATCGTGTCCAGCAGCTTGCCGAGACCGTGCAAGGCCAGAAAGTGCGGTTGCAGCGGAATGAACACCTCTTGGACCGCGGCCAGGGCGTTGAGCGTGAGGATGCCCAACGACGGGGGACAGTCGATCAGCAGGTAGTCCAGCGGCCAAGAGTCCTCGCGAAGCGCATCGCGCAGGATGAGCTCGCGGCCGATGACGCCGGAGAGTTCGATTTCCGCCGCCGCCAGGTCCAGTGTCGAAGCGACCACCCAAAGGTTTTCGGCCACCTGCCGGCGGGCGTCGGCCAAGGGCCGTTTTCCCACCAGTACGTCATAGAGCGACGGCTCGGGCGGCTGCGGATCCAATCCCAGGTGCAAGGTGGCGTGGGCCTGCGGGTCCAGGTCGATCAGGCAGACGCGCAGGCCCGTCTGCGCCAAGGCCGCCGCGACGTTGACCGCCGTGGTCGTCTTGCCCACCCCACCCTTCTGGTTCATGATCGCAATCGAGCGCATCGGGCCCCATCCTACATGTTGCGATTGCGCCGCGCGAGGCGGCTCAGGTGTGGTTGGAGCGATGAAAATGGACGTGTCGCCAGCCCGACTCCTGGCGTTGCCAAACGCGGGTTTCCTCGGAGCGATAGGTCACGGCTTTACCGGCATCGTCTTGCATTTGCAGCAGCCGCACGTAGCTGACCACGGCCACGTCGCCCAACAGCCGCACATGGGGAGCGCAGACGCTGATGTTATAGCCCCCCTTGATGCCGCCACGGTCGAAATAGAAGCGGTGGAAGTCCATGCCCTCGACCAGGTGCCCGCGCGATTCCGCCTCGAAGGCCGAGATTGTCGGGTCGCACAGTTTGGCGTAGGTCTCCCAGTCGCCGTCGGCAATGCTATGGAGCAATTCTTCGTTCACCTCAAGCACTTCGTCGATCATCGCGTCGTCGTCACTCATGGAGCGTCTCCTTGGTTTGTGGTGTGGGGGTCTTCCGTTTTCACAATGCCCAACCGCAGCAACTTTTCGCGACATTCGTCGCGTTCGCGGCAGCGCGGCAGGCCGGTCCAACTCGGATCGCCAGCAGCCAAAAAGTCAGCCTCGGCGGCGGGCAGGCGACCTCCGGCCACCAGACGCGCCAAGACCCGCTGTTCCAGCCGCGAAAGCTGCACCGCCTGCAAACGATAATCCTCGAACGCTTCCCACACCAACGGCGCCAGCGGCCGCACGATCTGCCGGCCGATGGTCGCGGCGTACTGCCGGATCTCCCATTGCGCGTGAGCGTCCATGCGCAATTCGAGGAAGTGCAGCAGGTTGTGCAAGTCGATCTTCCAGTACGCTTCGGTGTAGGTGGAAAGGGGTAGGTCCTTGCGGGCCTGTTCGCGGGCCACGCCCAGTTCCAGCCGCTGCTGGTACAACTGCCGGGCCTGCCGCAGAAAGGCCGCTTCGGCGGCGCTGAGATCGGCTCCCAGGGCCGGCTCCAGCAATCCCTCGCTCCCCTGACGATTGTTGGCGGCCTGTTTCCGCCAATGGTCGCTGGGCGTTGTCGCCGCCGCGTCGATGGCAATCGAGTACCGCGTGCTGGTTTCGTTGACTGAGGCCGTGCGATGCCGGATCCACTGCCGCCAGCAGTCCATCGGCACGCGAACCAACAGCTTGAACTCCACCATCTCGAAGGGCGTGGTATGGTGGTGCCGCATCAGGTAGCGGATCAGCGTGCGGTCGTCCGAAGGCTTGCGGGTCCCCTCGCCATAACTCACCCGCGCGGCCTCGACGACGGACCGATCGTCGCCCATCACGTCGACCAGGCAGACGAAACCGTCGTCCAGCACGGGAAACTTCTTCCAACGCAACGCGTCACTCATTGCTGTTTTTCCAACAATTCCTTGAGCAGATTCACCAGCAGCGTGGGATTGTCGCTTTGCACCACGTGTTGGATGCGGTCTTTCGGCACCTTGAGCTTTTCCAGGGTCATGGTGACACGCTTCCAGAGCTTGACCCGGGCCTGCCCTTCGGCCAGGTAGAGGTCGGTCACCAGGTCGCCCAGGCGTTGGAGCATGATGCTGCCCTGGTTCTCGTAGTAGTTACGAATCACGCGTTGCTGATAATTGGATTGTTTGGCCATAGATGGTATTCATGCGAGGAAGGAAAGCGGCGTCGCTGGTTCCTATTATGGACATTTCGGCCGCCGCGGCTAGGGAGGCGGCCGGCCGGGTGGATCTGCTATCGAGGGATGCCGGCTGCCCCCGTGGTAATTGCTATTGGCGGCCGCAGAAGCCCTCAGTCTATTGCCCGTGGCCCAGCCAGTGGCCCACGCGCCGCCTCGCGCCCCGCAGCCGTGGTGCGATAGACCTCGTCCCAGAGCGCCTCGTCGGCCTCGATCCAGCGGCAGCCGCGACGGGCCATCGCCGTCCGCGCCGTTTCATACAGCCGTCGCTTGCCCAGCCCTTCACTCAGTTTGCCCTTGATTAGCCAGGCAAACGAGGGAATGTACTTCGGCAGCAACACGCCGGGCGTGGCAAGCTGGACCATGGCGCCGACGCAGGCGCCGGTGTTCAACAGCGTACCGATGGAAGCCTTCGTGTGGTCGCCGATCAGGGCCCCCACCTTGGCCGATCCCGTGTCGATGGGCGTCCGGCCGTCCAATACCATGGCCACCGGGCCGTAGTCGTTTCGCAAGTCGCTGTTGGTCGTCAGGGCCCCCAGGTTCACCCACTCGCCCACGTAGGCGTGGCCGAGAAAACCATCGTGATACTTGTTCGTGTAGCCATGGAGGATCGACTCTTCCACTTCGCCGCCAACGCGGCACATGGGGCCGATCGTGTTCCCTTCGCGGCACTTGGCACCCAGCAGAATCGAGTGCTTCCCCACGTAGCAGGGCCCCTCGATGCGTGTGAAGGGGTGCCGGTGGCGATCACGGTGAGGTCCTCGATCTCGGCCCCCTCGTCGATGTAAATCGGGCCGTGGATCGCATCCAAGACGACCATCGGCTGGACCACTGCGCCGGGGGCCACGTAAAGGTCCTTGGGGTTGCCGCGGAGTACCCCGGGCTGTTCGACCGTACCCTCGATCCCACTGCGGCCGGCTTGGCGGAAATCCTCGCTCAGTTGTTCGGCGTTAGCCAGAATCAGTTCCCAAGGGTAATTCCACACCGGCGGCGGGCCGCCCGCTGCCACCGGCAGGATTTGCTTGGCTGTCGTCAGTAGGGTGTCGAGCGAATCGGCCGGCAGGCGGGCCAGGTCCGCTTGAGTGATGCGCGCCACGAGGATTTCGCCGCCCACATCGAGGACCAGGCGACTGGGACCGCTAGACATTCCCTCCAACCCGGCTGGCTTCACCTGGCCGGCCACTAGCAGCAGATCGTCGCCCCGCAGGCTGGCCGGATCGTTGACCGGCCAAGCAGTTTGGCTGCGATAGACATCGGCCAGGTAGGGGGGCACGAAACAGGCCACGCCGCACGATGGCAGTTTGGCCACGAGCTTTTCCGCCAGCGTACCCATGCCGCAACGCAATTCCCAGATCGGCCGGCATAGCGCGAGGGGATGGAAGTTGCTCCGTTGGGGCAGCAGCCGATCGATGAGAATTAGTCGCACGGTGATACACTCCTTGCCCCGAGCAGCAACGAACATCGCGTAGCGGCCAGTTTCGCCCGCCGCGGACGCACTGTCAAGTCTCACCTCAGCGGCTCGATGCACCGCGGATCTTCGTGGCCGGGACTGTTGATGAGCGAACTGACGGCATAGGCCGCCATTGCTTGGCTCGGATACGACCCGAGCAGCGGCAGCAGCGGCCCCGGTTTTTCCACCGCCGGATCCAGCCAGCGCTCGTAATCGGCGGGGGCAAGGATCACCGGCATACGGTCGTGGATCGGGCGCACCAGCTCGTTGGCCGTCGTGGTTAGCAACGTACACGACTCGACCCGCGTCTGGCTGGGGCCCTCCCAGACTTCCCAGAGCGCCGCAATGCCGAAGGGGCCATCGTCGCGCAGGCGAAAAAAATAGGGTTGCTTGTGCCGCTCGACCCGCTGCCATTCATAGAAACCATCGGCCACGACCAGGCAGCGCCGCCGCCGAAAGGCCGCACGAAAGGCGGGCTTCTCCGCAGCCGTTTCCGCCCGGGCGTTGATGAGGCGATTGCCGATGGACGCTGCGGTAGCCCACGCCGGTATCAAACCCCAACGCAGCCACGCCAACTCGCGCCGCAGCCGTGCGGCGTCCGGCGTCAGACGTACCACCGCGACAGCCTGCGAGGGCGCCACATTGAACCGCGGCTCCAGTAGCGGCGTATCCAGCAGCCCGAACTGCTGGGCCACCAGACTGGCCGGCGCACGCAGGGTAAAACGTCCACACATACAGGGTTGCGACAGTGCAGACTTGGTTCCTAGTGCTCTGTCAGTCGTGGGTTGATGGATAAAGTCGCTTCAGTTTGATGCGGG
>CAYYBU010000124.1:0-7154 GCA_964469945.1 uncultured Planctomycetaceae bacterium | reverse complement strand
CAACACCTGGTAGAACAACAACTGCGGCAGCGAGGCGGCCAATCCGGCGGCCACCTTGCGCGCCGGAGCCCGCTCGGCGAACAACGATTGCCCCAGGTACAAGGTGATCGGGGCCGTCACCAACGGCATCTCCCAGAGCACCAGCAACCCCATGCCGAACAGATAACCCGCGGGAAATTCCCCCTCGGCATCCGTGTCGATGGCGCCGGCGGTGAGCCAGCCGTTCAGCAGCATCGCAGGCACCACGCCCACGAGGAAGGCGGCGGCCAGGGGCGCCGCGTAGGCGCGCAGCACGTGCAAGGTCAGATCGAGGATCTCCCCGTAGCTTCGCTCACGGATGGCGATGCGGTTCTGGTCCAACTGCATGATCGCTCAATCTATTCCTTTACGGGCCCGCGCCCCCAGGACGACAAAATAGAACAAAAGCATAACGGTCGAGACAATGGCCACGGCGGCCTTGATTTCGTAGGGCGCCGCCGAGGGGGACAAGAAACCCTCGATGCCGGCCGCCAGCAGGAACATCACCATGGCCGCACCCATGGTGGGCATGCCTTCGCGGGCGGCCTGCCGCAGCGAGGCCACCCGCTCCAGGCCGCCGGTGCTGACCAGCGCGAATCCCAACCTCATGCCGGCCGCTGCCGAAAGCACGATGGCGGTGAGCTCGAAGGGGCCGTGAGCGGTGACGAAGTGGAAAAAATTCGCTTTCTGCGGCACGGTGGCCATGTAGCCGAAGGCCGCCCCCAGCACGGCCGCGTTATAGACGGTGGCAAACAACCCGCCGATGCCGAAAAACAACCCGAAAGCAAAACAGCGCAGGCCGATGCCGATGTTGTTGAAGATGTAGAAACCGGCCATGCCGCTGCCGCCGTTGCCGTCGCGATCGAAGACCGCATGGCCGAAGCTCTCCTCCAACTGCGTGGTCATTTGCTTGCCCATTACGCGCTGGCCGAACTGCGGGTCGGCGTAGGAGAGCGCGCCGACCAGCACGAAGATGCCCCAGAAAATGAGCAGGGCCAGTCGCAGCGCGTTGTCGTGGAAGAGCCGCGAGGGCACCCGCACCAACAGCTCGTGCGTCCACTGCCGCCAGCGGAAGATGCGGGCGCGATAGAACTGGTTGTGGGCACGGCCGACCAACTGGTGCAGGTAGTGGATCGTGCCCGGGGGCAATTGATAGGAATCGGCCAGGGCCAGGTCGGCGCAGGCGGCCCGATACAAAGTGGCGAAGCGCGTCGCCGCGCGCGGCGGCACCCGGCGCCGCGAGTGTCCCTCCATCACCGAGCAGAGGGCTTCCAATTCGCGCCAGTGCGGCTGACGCATTTCCAGCAGATCGGAGACTTTCATATCAGGCTGTTTCTTGGTCGCTCCTCACGCCGTCACCATGGGCACGGCGGCGAAATTCGCAAAGGGGCTCTGCGGCGCCATCGGCGCGGAACTGCCCGGCAGCCGCGCCTCGTCACGATCGGTGATGAAGGCGCGGTGGTACAGGCCGCAAAGCAGCATGTCCAAATCGGTATGGGCGGGAAGCTGGAACTGGCGCCGCAGCGGCTCGCCTACGTGTCGGGCGATCTCCAGCCGTCGGCCCGGCGAGAAGGACAGACGGCGCTGCACGTAGGCTGCCAACGCCAACCCCAGCGGGCGGCTGACCTGAAAATTCACCGGAATCATGCCGGCCAGCCGCACCGCCTCGGGCGCGCTGATGCGGATCACCGGCGGCAAACGGTGCCGCTGCTCGACCACGACCATGGTGCCGCACGCCAAATCGCCCAAGCGCTGAAAACGGTCGGTCATGGCGGTGGCCCAAAGGCCGACCTGGAACAAAGTCGCCGGTTGGGCGTCGACGATGCGCAACACGTTACGGAGGATGGCCTGCAAGGCGTTGACCGGCTGGCCGTCCAGCGACATGACGCGGATCCGCATCATGCGTTTGCCCAGCGTCTGGCCGTTCCAAAAGGTTTCCATCAACCCGCCGTAGAACCAGAACAGCAGGAACCAGAAGGCCAGGGTCAGCCCCATGCCAAGCCCCTCCAGGCCGAGCATGCCAAAAATGGAGGTAGCGCCCAGGAGGAAGATCATGCCGGCAACGACCTGGATGAGCACGTCGAGCAGGAAGGCCGGCAGGCGGCGGAACGGCCCGGCCAGCCGATAGCGGAACGCAATGTTCTCCGGCGTAATAATTTCGACAGTCGTGTCAAGTTGTGCGGGGACCTGGGACATGCAGTCCATTATTCTTCACCAGACCATCCCTGACAAGTGGGGGGGCTGCTTCCGCTTTGCGGTGAGGCTTTTTATAATGACCGGCGGGCCCTAACTGTCGGGGAACCGCGTTTATCCACTTCAAGCTCGTAAGAGGTACGGTGCAAGCATGGCTTTGATCATTTTGCGCTGTATTTTCATCCTGGCGGCCGCCGGCTTGGGGGTGACGTTCGTCAATTCCGGGCATCTGCCGCACGACCCCTGGATGTCGTGGGGCGTCTTCGGCGCCGTCATGCTGCTGGCGCTGGGCGTGATCGCTCTGGACATCGCCATCCGCCGCAAGCAACTCGACGTCATCTCGTCGGTCTACTTCGGCATGGTCGTCGGCATGTTCCTGGCCTATGTGGTCGGCCTGACGCTGGCGCCGCTGACCCCGTCGCCCTTGGATGCCACGCTCTACAGCGGCGTCCAACTGGTGCTCAGCCTGATGTTTTGCTATATCTGCATCAGCCTGCTCATGCAGACGAAAAACGACTTCCGCTTCATCATTCCCTACGTCGAGTTCGCCAAGGAGGTCAAGGGGACCAAACCGTGCATCCTCGACACGAGCGTGGTCATCGACGGCCGCATTGCCGACGTGGTGGAGACGCAGGTCCTCGACAGCCCCTTGATCATGCCCAAGTTCGTCATCAGCGAGCTGCAGGCCATTGCCGACAGTTCCGATCGGCTGCGTCGCGGCCGCGGTCGCCGCGGGCTGGACATCCTCAACCGCCTGCGGTCCAACGACAAAATCGACATGCAGATCTTCGATCGCGAGTTGCCGGAGTTCGCCGGACAGCCGGTCGATCTGCGGCTGGTGGCGCTGGCCAAACACCTCAAGGGCCGGCTGGTCACTAACGACTACAATCTCAACAAGGTCGCCCGCATCGAGGGCGTGGAAGTGATCAACCTCAACGACCTGGCCAACGCCCTGAAGCCGATCTTCTTGCCCGGCGAACAGGTTGAAGTCCGGGTGGTCAAAGCGGGCGAAGAGATGGGCCAGGGCGTCGGCTATTTGGACGACGGCACGATGGTCGTCATCGAGGGAGGCCGCGAGCACATCGGCAAGCAAGTGAACGTCGCCGTCACCAGCGTTTTGCAGACCAGCGCCGGACGCATGGTCTTCGGCCGCTGCGATAATAATCGCTGAGGCTCACACCGTAATCGGTGAGGCTTACACCGTCGCCTGGCTGCCGCGCGTCTTGATCCATTCGCACTGGTCGTAGTGATGCAGCGACAAGCGGTCCCATTCGGTGGCATCGTCGGCCGCGGGCAGCGCCGCAGCGTCCTCGATCGGCACCTCCGCGCCGCAATAGGCGCATTCATACGCCTGCGGCACGGCCCGATAACAACGGTCCGGGCACTCCGGATCGACGTAGCTTGCCGAGCCGTTGGCATCCTCTTGATACTGCCAGGAAGCATCGACCCCTTGGCAATCGACCTGATCCAGAGCGTCCCGTGCCGTCTCGGCTTCGATTTCCGTATGCAGTTCGGCGACTTCCTCGCGATCTTGATAAACGATGCTGTACTTCATGGAGTGGTCCTCGGTTTCAGCGAATCCATTAACCCCGGGGAGACGTCAGGCGGCGATTCTTCGCTCTGGTTGCGGCCTGTGTGCGACAGGAGATGGTACGTCGTTTGCCCCGCTGGAGGCGATGCGCAGCCGATCTCGGGCGCCGACGCCCAACTCCAATAGCAACGGAGGCACGCCATCGCCGTGGCGGGGAGCAATTTGGCCATCCGCAGCCGGATAGTACTTGGCGAATTCCCGCTTCAGGCTGTACTCTGTATACTGCTTCAGCGAGACACTGAACAGGTGGACCGAGAGCCAACCGATCCCCAGAGCAACTGGGAGGATAATCAGGACGGGTTCCCAGCCGAAGAAACCACAACTGGCCGCTACTGCGGTGGCATAGAGAATCCAACCCGTCGCACGCCATCGAGTACTCATGGATAGTCGTCGCGAAATTCCAGGTTCGTTGATGACCATCCTGGTCCTGTTTGACATCGACGCATGGCTGCGTCCAGTGACGCCAAATCGAGCAGCAATACGTGTGCCGCAAAATGTCTTGTACTGAAAAGTGCTTATAAGTTCAAGTGCAGCAAAGACTTGTAAATATCATGGCATTTCTTGTGCGACGCTGGGGATACGAAAAGCGTCGCAAATTGCGACCCGTCGAAGGTCCGGAATTGCGACCTTCGCCAGGGCTCCATAGCCTGTGAATTGGGTGGCACAGATGATAGCATAGTGTCTCGGCAGACGCGACCAATTTTCATGATCGCTGTCACCATTGGGGGTGAAGATACCAACGGAATGGTCGCAAAATAGTTTTGGGCCCGTAGCTCAGCGGTTAGAGCAGGGGACTCATAATCCCTTGGTCGGAGGTTCGATCCCTCCCGGGCCTATTTTCTTAACCCATGAAACCATTGGGGTTTGAGTCGCCTTGCCCCCGCCCAGGAAAATGAATCCGCTCCTCGTTATACAATAGGAAATAGCCGGACAGCCCGGCCGCCAAGGCACGCGGCGTGGCGTAGTCGTGCCGGTAGAGATGCTCATACTTCTGCCCGACTTGCGTCGTATGATCGCCAAAGCCCGACACCAATTGGTTCGTCGTGTGGTCGCCCCGCAGCGCCGCCAATGCCACTTTCGCCTTCACGCCCGCCTCGATCCGTCGTCGTTTCGCCATGTGAACCTCCCACTTCTGGACCAATCCTAACCGAAATCCGACCTAAAGTCGTGGTCCAGTTTCGCAAGGCCACTATACTGTCCTGGAGGGGCCGCCATGATCCGTACCGCCATCGTCTTCGCCGTCACCCTGCTATCCGTCCATGCCACGGCCGCGGAGAAGCCCCTGCGGGTTTACTTCGTCGGCAACAGCGTCACCGACACGATCAACTACCGGGGCCTTGCCGAACTGGCGAAGAGCCGGGGGCACACGCAGGTCTGGGGCCGCCACATGATCCCCGGTGCTCCCCTTCAGTGGATCTGGGAACATCCGAAGGATGGCTTCCAGGAGCCGCCGTTCGGCCACTATCCCACGGCCCTGGCCGACTTCAAGTGGGACGTGCTCAGCCTCCAGCCGTTCGACCGCCACCTTGATGGCAAGGACGGCGATCTGGCGATGGCGAAGAACTTCATCGATCTGGCCCTGCCCAAGAGTCCCGATCTCCAGGTCTACGTGTATGCCCGCTGGCCCAGGCAGCAGAAAGACGACTTTGACACGGCATGGCTAAAGAAGTACACGGGCGGCTGGGATGGAACGAACGAGACGAAGGATTATTTCGAGCGGCTGACCCTGGAATTGAGGAAGACTTATCCCAAGCTGAAGATCCGTATGGTGCTGGTCGGCCACGTCATGTACGAACTGAATCAGCGAATGAAGGCCGGGGAGGTGCTGGGGTACAAGCACATCAAGGAGGTCTTTGCCGATGGCATCCATCTCAACAATGTCGGCTCCTACGTCGTCGGCTGCACGTTCTTCGCCATGCTCTACAAGGAGAACCCAAAGGGGCTGCCTGGCGAGCCGTACAAGGTGACCAATCCGAAGCTGGCCGAGGTGATCCAGGAGACGGTGTGGAAGGTCGTCAGCACGAATGAGTTGGCGGGGGTGGCGAAGCCCCGAATGCACCCCGTTGATGCTCAATCCAACCGATAGAGGAAACCAATGATTCGTACCGCCCTATTCTTCGCTATCGCCTTGGCCACCGCCGACGTTCCAGCCCAGGAACCTCGGCACGACGCCATCCGTCTTCTTATCATTGATGGCCAGAATAATCACGACTGGCCTCGGGCGACCACGATTCTCAAGGAAATCCTTGAAGGTAGCGGCCTTTTTGCCGTCGATGTTTCGACCAGCCCATCAGCCAGTGCGACAAGGGAGACGTGGGACAAGTGGCGGCCAGAATTTGCCAAGTACCGAGTCGTGCTCAGCAACTACAATGGTTGCCGTTGGCCGAGGGAAGTCGAGAAGGCTCTTGAGAATTACGTGGGCAACGGGGGTGGGCTCGTTATCTATCATGCCGCCAACAACTCGTTCCCGAATTGGCCCGCCTACAACCAGATGATCGGCCTGGGCTGGCGGGACAAGAATTTCGGGCCGAGCCTGGTCGTCAGCCCCGAAGAGAAGATCATCGAAATACCGAAGGGCGAAGGTCGGAACCCAGGGCATGGGTCGGAACACGATTTCCCGATCACGGTTCTGAACGCCAATCACCCGATCACCCAAGGGATGCCGAAGAAATGGATGCACCCACACGAACAATTGACTCACGGGCAGCACGGGCCAGCGAAGAACTTGACGGTGCTGACCTACGCATGGTCAAGGGATACCAAGGAAAGCGAGCCGATGGATTGGGTGGTGCCGTATGGCAAAGGCAGGGTTTACACGACGCTGCTCGGCCATTTATGGAAAGACGGTCCCGATACAGCCATGCGGTGCGTTGGGTTCCAAACCTTGTTAGTCCGGGGCTGCGAGTGGGCGGCCACAGGGAAAGTGGCGTATCCGGTTCCCAAGGACTTCCCGACTGCCAACAAGATTGCCCTGGCCGAGCAGAGTCCACTCAACCCCGGCGACCATATCCGCAAACTTCAGGTGGATGGTCGAACCCGCTCGTACCTCGTCCATGTTCCTCCGAAGCTCGATCCCAAGCAGCCAATGCCGGTCGTGTTGGCCTTCCATGGGGCGATGACGAATGGCCCCATCATGGCTTTCTCCAGCGGTCTCAGCGCCAAGGCAGACGAGGCTGGGTTCATCGTCGTCTATCCCAACGGAACGGGCAAGGGAGACATGTTCCTGGTCTGGAATGCGGGCGGCTGGCATGGTCCCAAGGCCGAGGAACTGCCCGACGACGTGAAATTTGTCACGGCACTGCTGGACGATTTGGCCAAAGTTGACGGTGTCGAGACTCGGCGTGACCGTTAT
>CAYYBU010000123.1:0-7211 GCA_964469945.1 uncultured Planctomycetaceae bacterium | reverse complement strand
TGCCCGTGCTGTTGTCGGAAGATGGCCACGGCCGCGCGGCGGTGACCATCGCCGAGATCCCCCCGGGCCGCGAGGTGAGGGAACGCTTCCCGGTATTTTACCCCGTGGCCGGCGAGCACCTCATTGCCGCCCGACTCGAAGGCGATGCCGTCGAGGCCGACAATTTCCGCTACGCCGTGGTTGATCT
Organism: uncultured Planctomycetaceae bacterium; assembly: GCA_964469945.1. Lineage (GTDB taxonomy): Bacteria > Planctomycetota > Planctomycetia > Pirellulales > Thermoguttaceae > CAYYBU01. Next base: position 7,024 of record CAYYBU010000123.1, on the reverse strand, counting down.
GCCGGCGGACGTGCCCGTGCTGCTGGTCGATGGCGACCCGGCCGCGGCCGACGCCCATTATCTGGAGGTGGCCTTGGCGCCGGGCGGAGACGTGCGCATGGGCATCCGTCCCCGCACGGAAACTACGCGGTTCCTGGGCGTCAAGTCGTTGGCGCAGTTCCAGACCATCAGTCTGGCCAACATCGATCGGCTCGACCCCTCGGCCATCGATGCCTTGGAGCAGTATGTCCGCCAGGGCGGCGGCCTGGCCTTCTTCCTCGGCGAGCGGTCCAATAGCCGCTTCATCAACGACGCTCTCTACCGCAACGGCGAAGGGCTGTTTCCCTTGCCGCTGGCCGGGCCGCGCGAGTTGCAAGTCGATCGCCTGGAAAAGACGCCCGACATCGAGGTCGATGCCAGCCATTTCATCTTCCGCATCTTCGCCGCCAACCAGAACAGTTTCCTCGGCACGGTGTTGGTGGAGCGATACTTCGCCGCCCAGCCCGGCTGGAAACCGCCTGCCGCCTCGACGACGCGGGTGATCGCGCGGCTCCGCAACGGCGCCCCGCTGGTGGTCGAGCGGAGCTTCGGCAAGGGACGCGTGGTGGCCTTTCTGACCACCGCCGCGCCGGCCTGGAACGATTGGGCTCGCAACCCCAGTTTCTTCGTCGCCATGCAGGATTTGCAAGCCTACTTGAGCGGGCGGCCCACGACCGGCGCGGCGCGGCGGGTGGGCATGCCGTTGGAACTGAAGCTCAATGCGGCCGACTATCAGCCGCAGGTCGGTTTTCTCGCGCCCACCGAGGACGGCGCGCCCACCGCCACCGTCAACGCGGTGCGCGGTTCCGACGGCCAACTGCTGGCCGCGCTGACCGACACGCAACGGAGCGGTTTCTACCAGGCCAGGCTGACCAGGACCAGCGGCAAGATCGAAACGCGCCATTTCGCCGTCAACGTTGATGCCGCCGAGGGTGATTTGCGGGCCTTGGCGGGCCCCGATCTGGCTCTCCGCTTGCAGCCCGAAGTGAAATACGAGTTTGCCCAGGCTGCCACGTTCCAGTCCGCCATCGGCGACCAGGCCGGCTACAACCTCAGCGAGGCGCTGTTGGCCCTGCTCATCCTGCTGTTGATCGGCGAACAGGTGCTCGCCTGGTCGGCCAGCTATCATCCGGCCCCGGCCGTTGTCGCGGCTGCCGCGGCTCGCCCGGTCGTTGCGGTCGGCCCACTGCAAGGAGGCCGCGCGTGATGCCATCCTTGCTGCTGTTGGCCGATGAGGTTCTCCACACGCACTTCGAGTGGGGACGCATCCAGAGCAATGCCGACTGGATCCTCCCGATCGGCGTCTGCCTGATTCTCTTGCTGCTGGTGCGGGCCCTGTATCGCCGCGACGCTGTCGAGTTGCCGCTGTTGTTGGGATGGTTTCTCACGGCCCTGCGCGCGGCGACCTTCCTCGGGCTGCTGTTTCTCTTTCTGCAACCGCAATGGCGCAGCGAGCGCGAGGTGGTTCGCAACAGTCGCGCCGTGCTGCTGGTCGATACCAGTCTGAGCATGGGGCTGAACGACAGCGATGCCGGAGCTCCGCCCGGCGCGCCCAGCCGGATCCAGCAAGTGGCCACGGGTTTGGCCGAAACCGATCTGCTGGCCCAGATCCGCAAGACGCACGACGTGGCCGTCTACCAGTTCAACAATGCGCTGGATTGCGACCGCATCGTTTCGCTGAAGAAGTCGATGCCGCGCGGCGCCAACACCGACGACGATCCGCCCGCCGCCGGCGCCGACAGAGCGGTACCGGCCTCGAAGCGAAGCCCGCGAACGCCCGACGAGTGGAGAAAATTCCTCACTCCGGCCGGCACCGAGACCCGGCTGGGCGAGGCCTTGCAGCAGTTGCTGCGCGACGAGGCCAACTTGCCGTTGGCGGGCGTCGTGCTGCTAAGCGACGGCGGGCAGAACGCCGGCGCCGGCGTGGAGACCGCGCTGGAATTGGCTCACGAGGCGAAAGTGCCCATTTTCACCATCGGACTAGGGTCCAAGGAGAAGCCGCTCAGCGTGCGCGTCAGCGACCTGATGGCGCCGGTGCGGGCGTATCCGGGCGACCGTTACCCCGTGACCGGCTATGTGCAGGCGCAGCGGATGGCCGGCCGCGCGATCACGGTGCAGTTGCTATCGCGGGAAATGGACTCCTCCGGCGACCGTTCGCGGCGCGGCACCGGGCAGGTCGAGGGGAGCCAGCAAGTCATTCTCGGCGCCGACGGCGAAATCGTGCCGGTCAAGTTTGAACTCACCCCCGACAAGGTCGGCCGCCGCACGCTCTGCTTCCGCATCCAGCAGGCGGCCGGCGAGCACGATTCCAGCGACAAGTACCGCGAGGCCGACATTGAAATCGTCAACCGCAAGAATCGCGTGTTGCTGCTGGCCGGTGGTCCCACGCGCGAGTACCAGTTTCTCCGTAGCCTGCTCTATCGCGACCGCTCCGTGACGCTCGACGTGCTGTTGCAGACCGCGCAGGAGGGCATGTCGCAGGAAGCCACTCATATCCTCAACGAATTTCCCGCCACCCGCGCGGAGATGTTCGACTACGATTGCGTGGTGGCCTTCGATCCCAACTGGCAGGCCCTCGCGCCGGCTCAAGTCGACGTGCTGCACGATTGGGTGGACGGCCAGGGGGGCGGCTTGATCGCCATCGCCGGCCCCGTCTATGCCGGCAAGGGCGTCAACAGTTGGCTCCAGGACGCGGCCATGGCGAAGATCCGCAATCTTTATCCGGTGGAATTTCCCCGGCAGTTCTCGGCCGTAGAAAATTTCACCTACACCACCAAGGAACCTTGGCCGTTGGACTTCACCCGCGAAGGCCTCCAGGCCGACTTCCTCTGGCTGGGCGACGGCGTCACCGCCAGCCAGCAGGCGTGGGCCAGCTTCGCGGGCGTCTACAGTTTCTTCCCGGTCCGCGGTCCGAAGCCGGCAGCCACCGTGCTGGCCACCTTCTCCGACCCGCGGGCCGCGCAAGGTGACAAGCAGCCGCCGTACTTCGTCGAGCAGTTTTACGGCTCCGGCCGCGTTTTCTACCTCGGCAGCGGCGAAATGTGGCGACTGCGCCGCGTCGATCCTGCCTATTACGAGCAGTTTTATACCAAACTGATTCGCCACGTATCGCAAGGCCGGCTGCTCCGCGGCTCCGCCCGCGGCGCGCTGCTGGTGGGGCAAGACCGCTATCTGTTGGGCAACACGGTCGAGGTGCGTGCGCAATTGACCGACGCGCGGTTGGGGCCGCTGGCGGCCAAGGCGGTGACGTTGGAAGTGGTGCCGCCCAACGGCGCCCTGCAAATGGTCAGCCTGGCGGCCGACCCCAGTCGCGCCGGCAGCTTCGCCGGACAATTTTCCGTATTGCAAGAGGGCGCCTATCGTCTGGAATTGCCCGTGCCGGAAAGCCAGAACGAACGGCTCTCGCGCCGCATCCAAGTCAAGGTGCCCGAGTTGGAACGCGAGAACCCGCAGCGCAACGACGCCCTGTTGAGCCGGCTGGCCAAAGACAGCGGCGGCGCGTACTACCTGGGCGTGCAGGCCGCCCTGGACAAAGCGCCGCCGGGGCCCTTGGTTAACCTGCTCAAAGACCATACGAAGACCGAGATGGCGCCCGTGGCTCCCGATCCGCTCTGGGAAGAAACCTGGTTGCGGTGGTTGATGATCGCCCTGTGCAGCCTGTTGTGCTTGGAATGGTTGATCCGGCGCTTGTTCAAGTTGGCCTAAGGGCGTGTAAGAGCCCTCGCAATAATGAAAATGGATGCGACCCAGAACGAACTACGCTTGGCGCCCGCCGTCGGGGCCACGCTCGCTGCGCTGCGGCGCCGCATCCGGCGCTACATCTGGATTGAAGGGATCGCCACCGCCGTCGCCTGGCTGGGCGCCGCCTTCTGGGCCAGTCTGGCGATCGACTGGCTCTTCGAGCCGTCCGCCGCCGTGCGCGGCGCCCTGTTGGGGCTGGTGGGAATCCTGCTGGCCTTCGTGCTGGTGAAACTGATCGGCCGCCGCGCCTTCGTGCCGCTGACGGACAGCAACATGGCCACCGTCCTGGAGCGGCGCTTCCCGCAATTGGACGATAGCCTGCTGACGGCCGTGGCCTTGGCCGATCGCCGCGCGGATGAGTTGGGCTATAGCCGCGACATGCTGGCGCACACCTGCCGCGAGGCGGCCCAACGGATCGAGGGCCTCGAACTGGCACGCGTCTTCAACCCGCTGCCGTTGCGGCGCAGCCTGGCCGCCGCGGTGTTGTTGCTGGCGGCGATCGCGGCCTTCGCCACGGTTCTGCCCAACGCCATGGACATCTGGGTCCAGCGCAGCTTGGCGCTGTCCAGCAGGCTCTGGCCGCGGCGCACGGCCCTGGACGTGCCCGCGTTCAACAATGGTCCGGTCAAAGTGGCCGCCGGCGCGGACTTGGAAGTGATTGCCCGGGCCGACACCAGCATGCCGTTGGTGCCCGAGTCGGTGCAAGTCCGCTACCGCATTGAAGACGGCGCTCGCGGCCGTGCCACCATGAACCGCCTCGGCGGCAGCGGTGACCGCGGCCGGCCGTATCAGGAATACTCCTATACTTTCCGCGGCGTGTTGGCGCCCACGCAGTTCGATGTGGTCGGCGGCGACGACGCGGTGCGCGACCTGCACATTGAGGTCGTAAAAAGCCCGACGCTGGTGGAAATGTTGTTGGACCGCCGCTACCCGGATTACATGGACCGCCGCGGCACGTCGATTCCCGTGACCGGCGTGATGCAGATTCCCATGGGCACGCGGCTGACACTGCACGCCCGGGCGAACAAGGAGTTGGTTCGCGTGCAAATCGATTTTCCCGCCGACCAGAAGAGCAGCCGTCCGCCGCAGATTCTCGAAGGGGCGCAACTGGCGGCCGATCGCATGGGCTTCACCTACGCCCTGGAGCCGCTCATGCAGGACACCACGCTGTTGTTCACGCTGCTGGATGCCGACGGCATCAGCAGCCGCGAGCCGGTGCGACTGGCGCTGGTGGCCGTTCCCGACACGCCGCCGCAACTGGCGGTGCGGTTGGCCGGCATCGGCTCGGCCATCACGCCGCAGGCTCGGCTGCCTGTCGTGGGGCAAATCAGCGACGATTACGGCATCGCCCGCGTCTGGTTCGAATACGCCATCGACGCGCAGAAGGCGGCCACGACTACTCTGTTCAAGCTGCCGAAGCATCCCACCGATCTGCCGCTGGGCGAGGCGGCCCTGGAAGTGGCCGATTCGAAGCTCAGGCCCGGCCAGAAATTGCTCGTCAGCTTGAAGGCGGCTGATCTTTGCACGCTGGCGGCCGAGCCGAACGTCGGCACCAGCGAGCGGTGGCTGCTGGACGTGGTCTCGCCCGAGCAGTTGCGTGCCATGTTGGAATCGCGCGAGTTGGTGTTGCGGCAGCGTTTCGAGGCCATTGTACAGGAGGTCACGGAAACGCGCGACCTGCTGCTGCGGACCGAGTTCGACGTGAAGTCGAAGGTCGAGCCGGCGGCTTCATCTCGGCCGAGGGCGGATCGGCCGGCGGCCGGGCGTCCCGGCGACGAGCCGGGCGAGCAACGCGGCAACGAGCCGGGCGAGGAGGCCGCCGGGAAGGAAGAGCTTTCCCCGGCGCGGCAATTGGAGCTGCGGACCTTGCGCGTGCAACAGGCATTGCAGACCAGCCGCAAAAATGCCCAGGAGACGTTGGGCGTCGCCGAGGCGTTCGACGATATCCGCCAGCAACTGACCAACAACCGCATCGATACCAAGGAGCTGATGTCGCGGTTGGGCTCGGGCATCGCCGAACCGCTCCGCAAGATCGCCGCGGACATGTTTCCCGAATTGGAACGCCGCCTGGAGGCGTTGGAGGCGGCGATTGCCGACGCCCGCAAGGGGCCCCAGTGCCGTCAACGGGCGCAGCAACAGATCGACGAGATCCTGTTGGCGATGCGGAAAATCCGCGGCAATATGCTCGAGATGGAAGACTTCAACGAATTGGTGGAGTCGCTCCGTACGATCATCAAGCAGCAGGAGCAACTCACCGAGGCGACCCAACGGCGACACAAAGACCGGATCAAGGAATTGCTGGAGAAATAGACATGAGACAGGTCCTCGTGCTTGCTTGCAGCCTGGGGCTGGCCGTGGTGCTTGCCTCCCACGCATGGGCTGCGGAGCCGGCGGCCAAGCCGGCCGATGCATCCGCTGCGGCCAACGGCGGCAAGGCGGTGGAGAAGTCCGCGCCGGCAGCGGCGGAGAAATTGTCGATCCAGCAGCAGCAGATCGCCGATCGCTTCAAGCGGCTGGAAGAACTGTTTTTGCGGATGGGCGAGCTCAACGGCGGCAACGATCCGCGCCGCGCGGCCCTCTTGAAGAAAGCGGTCGCCGAGGCGAAGGATCGCGAAATCGATCTGCAGTTCGGCGGCGCGGTCGACCTGTTGGAAAAAGACCAGCTTTCCCGCGCATTGGAGAACCAGGCGGATCTCGATCAGAACCTCCGCGCGCTGCTGGAACTGTTGCTTAGCGAAGATCGCGAGAAACGTATCGCCTCGGACAAGGCGCGGATTCGTGCCTACATCAAGCAGGTTAACGAACTGATCAAACGGCAAAAGGACGTGCAGGGTCGCACCGGCAACGGCGAGGATGCCAAACGGCTTTCCGGCGAACAGGGCACTTTGGCGGAGAAGACCGGCAAGCTGGCCCGCGACATCAAGGCCAGCGAGGAAGGTGGACAGAAGGGGACAGGCGGCCCAGAGGGCAAGAAGAGTGACGGCAAAGGCGACAAGTTGCCCGGCAAGGCTGAGAAGCCCGGCAAGGCTGAGAAGACTGACGGCAAGGGCGCGCAAGCTGAGGGCAAGGGCGACAAGGGCGAAGCGAAGGGCGAAAAGTCGCCGGGCAAGGGTGAACCGTCGTCGGGGAAGAGCGCAGGCAAGAGCAAGGAAAAAGGCGAAGGAAAGAGTGAGGGAAAAAGCCAGGGAAAAGGTCAGGGACAGGGACAACCGGGCGAGAACGGCGGCCAGAGCGAGCCGCAGCCCTCCGAGCAACCTCAGGAACA
>CAYYBU010000122.1:0-7223 GCA_964469945.1 uncultured Planctomycetaceae bacterium | reverse complement strand
AAACCGCCTCCGCGGCCCTGTGGCCTGTAAATTGTCAATGAACTGAGCGGCGTCCAACATCAACGTTCCTCGCCGCTGGGGCGAGGGGTCATGGGACGGCCGCCTCCGGCCGCACTGTAGCGCGGGACGGAGATCACTGCGGGCAACATCCTACCGCCGTGCGCGGCCGGCTGACAATCGCAAGAACTGAGCCAGATACGAGGATACGAGCATGACGGAGGGGACGTGCGGAAGGGTTGAAGTTGTTTTGTTGACACTTGGGGCGCCGTTGGTATGCTAGGGGCTGGCGCGGCGGGTTCACGCAATTGCGGCCGGGACGGCGAAATGCCTTTGTTTCGAGCCCTCCCTTCGTTCGCAAAGGCGGCCGCGCAAGAGATGTTGTTCCCCGCGGAAAAACGACTTCCGACCCCTTTGAACGTTCGACCCCTTTGAACGTTCCTGGTGCCAGGCTTGTCCAGCAGCGCCCGAGGGAACACTGCTGGACAAGCCAGCAGTGGCACCCAACGTTTTGGCGTGGATGCACTACTACGACCTCCGCTTGTCCCACCCCCTTGAACGTCCTGCCCAAAAAGCAGCCTTCCCGTGCTGTCGGCAACGGCCCGAATTGGGGGCGATTGTTGTTGACGGAAGAGTGGTTTTGCCCTACACTCCTCGCCCGTTGTCGAAAACCACATGAGGAGCCCTGCTATGCGACGGATCGCGGCCCTCCTATTTGTCGTGCTTTGTCTGTTGAGCTCGCCAGGCTGTGAAGTTGTATGCAATTTTTTTCGCGATTCGATCTTCGGGGGCTTGTCTGAGAAATATGACTCATCCCACGCCACTCCAGGTGAGCGCCGGTCGGCTTACGATGACTACATTCGCGAGAATGTCGACAATCAACCCTAATGGTTTGTCTGCCGTAGTTTGCTGGGTGCCACTGGCTCTGCCAGTGTCCTCTCACCGCCAAAAGCACTGGTAGAGCCAGTGGCACCCAGCGAATCAACGCAGATGACGCCTTTGCCGCAATTCGCCGATATCCGCGTTCATTTGCGTTCATTTGCGGTTCCATATCCCGTGGTTCTGAAACGACTCGCAAGACGCCCGGCCGGTATCGACGCCCCGCGGGGGATTCGATAAAATACGCCGAGTTTGTTAGCGCCGCGGTTGAATCCCCCTTCATACCTTCACACGTTCGTAGGCAGGCTTGCACCATTCCAGGAGAGATCTTTGTAGGGAACGCCCTCCGTGGCGCTCCTTGTCGACCGGCAACGCACGGAACGCCACCGAGGGCGTTCCCTACAGGCGCAGCTCGCCCGCCGAACCCACGATCCGGCAGCCTTCCAGGGAGAATTCATGAGTTCCACGCAACGAAGAGTCGTCATCACGGGCATGGGGGTCGTCAGTCCCCTGGGGAGCACGAAGGAGGCCCTCTGGGAGGCGCTGGCCAACGGCCGCAGCGGCGTCGGCCCGCTGGCGGCGATCCCGCCCGGGGCCCTGCCGGTCCATGCGGGCGCCGCGGCCGCGCAGTTCTCCGGGGAAATCGACGATTTCGGCCCCTTGGAGAAGGAACAGAAGAAGGCCATCCGCAAGGGACTCAAGGTGATGTGCCGCGAGTGCCAAATGGGCCTGGCCGCCGCACAGTGGACGCTGGCCGACGCCGGCCACGGCCTGGGCAAGTCCGACCCGGACCGCACCGGCATCAGCTTCGGCGTCGATTACATGCTCAGCGTGCCCGACGAGTTCACCGAGGGCATTCTGCAATGCCTCGACGACGAGGGCCATTTCCAGTTTTCCCGCTGGGGTGGCGAGGGGCTGCCGAAAATGTCGCCGCTGTGGCTGTTGAAGTATCTGCCCAACATGCCGGCCAGCCACCTGGCGATCTACAACGACCTGCGCGGGCCGAACAACTCGTTGACGCTCCGCGAGGCGGCCGCCAACATCGCCCTCGGCGAGGCATTCCAGATCATCGTCCGCGGCAGTGCCGAGGCCATGCTGGTCGGGGCCACCGGCACGCGTTTGCACTCCATGAAAATCGTCCATTCCTTGCAGCAGGAAGAGATCGCCTGCGGCCAGGGTGATCCCACGCGACTGAGTCGCCCCTTCGATCACAGCCGCAGCGGCATGGTGCTGGGCGAAGGGGCCGGCGCCATCATGCTGGAAGAACTCGGCCAGGCCGAGGCCCGCGGGGCGACGATTTATGGCGAAGTGACCGCGGCCGCCTCCAGTTCGGTCGCCGGGCCGCACTTGATCGCCCACCGCGGGCAGGCCATCACCAACGTGTTGCGGGCCGTGCTGCAAGAGACCGGCGCGTCGCCCGAGGAGGTTGGCCACCTGCACGCCCACGGGCTGAGCACGCGGACCTGCGATGTCGAAGAGGCGCAGGCGATTCACGGCGTTTTCGGCGGCCGGGCCAAGCCGCTGCCGGTCGTGGCCGCCAAGAGTTACTTCGGCAACTTGGGGGCCGGCGGCGGCATGGTCGAGTTGATCGCCAGCCTATTGGCTCTCGGCGACGGCCATCTGTTTGCCACGCTCAACTACGAGACGCCCGATCCGGATTGCCCGGTAGCGGTCGTCTGCAACCGCGACACGCCGGCCGGCCAGAATTTCATCAACGTGAACGTCACGCCGCAAGGACAAGCCAGCGCCGTGATGATTCAGCGCTGGGGGGCGTAGGTTCACTACAAAGAAGATTGAACCACAAAGACACAAAGGCACAAAGGAAGAATGAGAGAATAAGGAATTTCGTTCTTCTTCGGGTCTTTGTGGTTCAAGCGATGCGGCCAGGAAGGCCCGCTTCTTCTATCCCACTTCATTTTGCCGCTGGCGTTGGCGTTGGGCTTCGATGAGGCGTTGCTTTAGCGCCTTGCGTTCGGCCTTGCTCAACTTATGCTCGGCGGTACCGCTTGCTGCCGGCGACGTGGCGACGGCGGCCGGCGCCGGTCTGGCAACGGGCGTCGGCGATGGCGCCGGCGCGGGGGCCAAGGGGGCCGACACGCGTTTCAATACGGGTGGCGCGGAACCGTGCGGCGAATCGACGGCGATCCACTCACCGTCCGCCGTGGAAGAGCCTTCGTCTTCCGCCCCCTCCGAATGCAAACTCAGCGAAGCGGTTTTCGGCGTCTTCTTCGGAAAATGCCATTTCGGCAACACAAGCCAGCGCGATTTCTTTTCTGCGGTCTTGACCGGCCGATGCGGTAACCGACCTTGGGCGTCTCGGAGCACATAGCGGGCGTGCAGCCCCATGGCCAACAACAGCCACAAATGGCCGGCCATCGCGGCCCCCTGCTGGCATAAAATCTCCCGTGTCCCGCCGCCGAAAGTGGGCCAGCCGAGATGCATCGACGTGGCGGCCACATAACAACCGGCCGCCAACAGTAGCGCCGCGCTGGAGAGACGGCACGGCCACATGTCGATCAACAGCCGGACGCCGATCGAGCCAAGCAACAGGCCATAGGCCATGACCCACCATAGCGAGCCATCGCCCAACAGCCGCGTGCCGGCCACCCAGATCATCAGATCGCGGAAGCCTTCGCGCAGTCCGCTCGATAGATCCGTGGCCATGAGGAACCAGCACATGGCGGCCCACAGCCAGACGCGGTAATGCCCATGATAGTCGTCCACGCGGTGGCGGCGAATCGTATAGACCAGCACCGCCGCGATGCTGGCGGCCAGCAACCCCAGCGACGACAGCCAAGCGGCGAGACTCCCCCGGATGCTCAGGTCGAGGGCGGCGATTGGTCGGCCGCCGGTTTGCTGGGCCAGCGCGGGCATCCAGGCATAGAGGGCCTCCAGCGTGCCGATCAAGCCCAGCCCGGCCACCAGCAGCAAGCCGAAGACCAGCAACCGCTGCGGAATCAGGTCCAGCAGCACCGGTTGCTGTTCCAGGAAGACGGCATCGCCATAGCGTTCTGTCTTGTGGATGGGCGGCGTGCCGACGCGACTGGTCGGATCGGCCGTCGTGGCGACGAAACCATCGCCGGAGGTGGCATGATCCTCGGCCAATAACCGGCGTCGGCGATCATCTCGCTGTCCACTGCGACCGAACTGGCTCGACGAGAATGACACGGCTTCCTCACGGGGGACTTAGCTCTTGGGGCGTGGGCCTGGGACGATCGGATTGAAACCCTCGCGCTGTTATCCGGCCCGGCGACGCACGTTCACGTCGTAGTGGGGACCGCGGAGGATCTGCTGCTGGTCAAGGGGGTCTTCGAGGCGCTCGCCGGGACGATACACGCGGATGTCCGGCCGGGCAAACAGTCGCAACAGCGGCGGGGCCACGGCCAAGGCGGCCCAAAGAAAAGCGATCGGCTCCAGCGGCAGGCAAGAACTGGGCCGGACGAGGCCCAGCACCTGCGCGAGCGCGACGGTGGCCACCACGGCATACGTCGGCCAGAGCGTCCGCCAGTGCGTGCAGGAGATCGACGCCCCGACCAACGCCAGCACCATGCAGGCAATCGCCGCGAAACGATCCAGGCGCGCTTCCACGGTGGCGGCCCCCGGATGAACAAAGACCCGCAATCGCTCCAGGCAAAGCCGCGCCGCGCCAGCCGACGGGACATCGCCGGGCAGGGTCGGCCGGGCGGTAGCCTGGGGACTGTCCCAATTTTCGGCCGTCGCCCCCAGGGGAGACGCCGAAAATGGGACTGTCCCCTTCTCGGAGGCATGTCCAGCGACCAGCCGGCTGCCGGCGGACCCCAGGCCAATGATCGTGGTGGCCAGCAGGGCCAGAATCGCCAGTCGCTGGAGGGCGTCGCGGCGGAAATGTTCGGGAAAACCTCGCGCGCCGTCACCCCACCAGAAAACGAAAACACAGATCGGCAGCGCGAGCGCCAGGGCCGGCTGCAGGAGGACCAGAGCACCCGCTAGGAACCCAGCCAACAGGGCACCGCGGCGGCTGCCGCGGCAGCGCGGCGAGTGGGCCACGGCCAGCAGGCAGGTCATGGCCAGCGCTGCCCCAAGGGCCGGCTGTGCAGAGACCACGGCACGAAGGTGGCTCGGATAGACGGCCGCCCCTAAAGCGGCCAGCCAACCGACGCCCGGTTGCCCGGGCAATAGCTTCCAACCCAGCCAGGCGACCGTCAGCACCAGGGCCGTACCGGCGATGCATTGTAAGAACTGGACGACTCGATCTGCCGCGGCGACGGTTGTGCCGGCTCCTTGCGAAGACGACTCGTTCGCTGCCACGGCGGCGGCGGGCGGCGACGGGGGCGCATTGGCCACGGTCCAGACCCTGAGCCCCAGGGCCAGGCAGCCCAGCAGCGCCAAGCCGACAATAGTTCGCGATCCGTCCATGGGGCGCGGATTGTATGCCGGCGGCGAAAGCTGGGCAAGAGGAAAAATCAGGGAAATTAGCGTTTTCCAGGGAGCGGCAAACTCGCCTTTCGCGCCGCGGGCGGACATGGTATAGTTCGCCTCTCGTCCGGAAAAAATCGCCCTGCGACAAGGAGGTTGCAACGATGAGGCTTATCCCTCAGCCCGAGGAAGTCCGCCAGCTCGTGGTTGAAACCCTCGAGCGACTCGGCGTTGCCATGTTCCGCTTGCCGGCTTTGAAGGAAACCATCCTCATTGACGACGGCCGCTACGTGGCGAGATCCTATCGCCTCGACGGCTATTTGGCGATGTGGCTGATCGGCGTCGGCTTGGTGCAATTCTATGACGAAGAAGGCACCATGCTATGCACCATCAATTTGTGCCTGGAATTGGAGCCGCAACGGATGGCGGCGTGATGGTAGCAGGCGGACGTTATTTCTCGGCCGCTCCCGGCTGCGGCTCGGCCACCACGGCATAGGCCGCCAACTCGGGCGCGGTGGTGCCCAGGTCTGTCTCGATCTTGATGGTGCGGTTCACCTTACCCGCATTGCCGCCCGCGATGAAGGAGACGGGAACCAGGTGCAGCGTTTTCGGCGTGGGGTCGGAAATGTTGCCGAACTGGAACGATTTGTCGTCGCACGTGATGGAGACGATGCGGAACGGCCGCTTGCTCTTCACCACCAGTTGCTTGGTGACCTTCTGGCCTGGCGGCACCACGCCCATGAACAACGACGAGGGGCTCACCGTGATGCCGGGCAGAATGCGCCCTTCGACCAGCAAGGGAATCTGCGTCCCCTCAGTGTCGTTGGTGACCAGCATCAAGTGGTCGTTGACGTAGCCGGCCGGCATGCTGTTGTCGACGTGGACCGTCAGTTCATAGGAGACCTGCCCTTCGTAGGTGCGGGGGCCCTCCAGCATATCGACGGAGAGGTGCGTGTTGGTGCCGCGGACGTCGACGATCTTCCAGTCGCTACGGCCGGCATAGCTGACGACCACCTTCCGCGCGGCGGTGGCGCCTTGCTCGACGTCGCCGATCTGCACGCTGCCGGGCTCGATCACCACGTCGCTGCGGATGTTGCCGCGGATGTGCAGTTGCACTTCGGCATAGAAAGGCTTGTCGAGCACGACGGTGAGGGTGGCCGCCCGCTGGCCGAGGAAGGAACCGGTATTGAAGGTGGCCAGGATGGCCCCCCGTTCGTAGGTCTTCAGCGAGGGCGTCAGGATGCGAACGCTGGTGCAGCCGCAACTGGAGTGGGCGCTAAGGATATGGACGTCTTCGAGATAAATGTTCGACAACACGAACTGGTATTCCGACTTGGCCCCCCGGGCGACGGTGCCGAAATCGTGCTCGGTCGATTCGAACATGCGGCTGGCCCACTGCTGCGCGGCCACGGGGGCGCAGGCCAAAAGGGTCAATCCGAGCGCTAACAGGCATTTGCGAATCATCGTGGAAAGCTCCCCTGCAGTTGTCCAGCCAAATCTAGGTTGTTCTGCGAATTGTGTCAACTTCGTTCGGTGCAGTCAGCCAAGGAGGTACGAAAAGTCCTTTCAACAAATCGGCATCTCCAGCTTGATTGAGTTAGTCGGCTGCACCATCTTGCAAATTGTTCCCATCCTGCCGAGCTTGAAAATCCACACACAGCCGGGTTTGCCTCCCAGGAGATTGAACTACTTTGTCTCGATCAAGTGCTGCAAACCGTCTCGCCGCAATGGCGGCATTCGGTCACAAGTCGTGTGAATACAATCATTTACGATCATTGCTGCTCCTCGGTCCGGGTCTGGTTCGGTTTTCGGCGAAAACGCGCGGAAAAAACGGCGATTCCGTCGCTATTCCCCCTCGCCCCTCTCGGGTCACTGGAAAATTGCTCTCCCCAGTCCAACGCAAAGGGGTCAGGTCCATGTTTTCGGACAAGGCTTTCCTCGAAAAACAAAGC
>CAYYBU010000121.1:0-7224 GCA_964469945.1 uncultured Planctomycetaceae bacterium | reverse complement strand
GGCGCGTGGTCATCATGGGGGGAACCGTCGCCGGGCCAGGCAATATTTCCCCCGCCGCCGAGTTCAATATCTATTGCGATCCGGCCGCTGCCCGGCTGGTGTTCCGCTCCCCCTCGACCAAGACGCTTGTCCCCTTGGACGTGACCAACCGCGTCATGCTTAGTTACGATCTGTTCAACCAACTGCCCGACGAGTCGACAAAGATCGGTCGCTTCCTGCGGCAGATACTTCCCCCGGCCTTCCGCGCCTACCGCCAACAGTTCGGTATCGAAGGGATCCACGTCCACGACACGGTCACCTTGATGGCCCTGGCCTATCCGGAACTGTTCAGTTCGCAAGAGATGGCCGGCGACGTGGAAACCATGGGCGACCTGACCACTGGCATGACGGTCTTCGATCGCCGCCGGGTGCCCAGTTGGCGCAACAACATGGAGGTGGTCATCGACATGCAGAAGGATAAGGTGATCGAGAAGATCATTCGCGGCCTGAACCGCGCGGCCGGTGCCGTGACCGACTGACCTTAGGCAGCCAGCAGGAAATAGGCTACCCAAGGTGTTGAACCGCTGTAGGGAACGCCCTCCGTGGCGTTCCGGTTTCTCGGTGACGCACGGAACGCCACGGAGGGCGTTCCCTACAGCGGCGGGTAGTTTTCTTCCTGCCGGCTGCCTTAATTCTACTGCGCAAGTTCGGCAGTCGGAAATGGGGACTGGCTCCGTGGCGGCAACGTTTCTGCTTAGCCCGGATTATTCATGGGCCGGGGGTGAGGGTGCGGTGTGTATTCTTGCAGCCTGAAGCGCAAGCGAGGACAACCCGTTGTCCGTCCCTCGCTTGCGCTTCAGGCTTCCATGCGGGCGTGAATAATCCGGGTTAGACCACGCCGGCTTGTGCCACGGAGCCAGTCCCCATTTTCCGCGAACCTTGCGCAGTAGAATTAGCGAACGCCCGGTTCTGGATAAACCATTTGGCCACCGACCGCTGACGGTGCAGGGTAGATCGGCTGTGACGGCGGATTCACCCGCAGTCCGGGGATTGGTTGCGAGGGTCCCATCGAACTGGCCTGTACGCCGTGGCGGAGACTCTCGGCACGCTCACGCAACTGCTGGGGGGGGACCATGATCTGCCGCTGCAACACGAAGTCGAAGACCCGCTGATCGCGAACTTTGCCCGGAACGAGATTTTCCGAAAAGAAGTCCACCCCCGGAATTTCATACCAAGGGGTCGAAACGGGCTGAATCACCGTCAGCGTTTCATAACCGTCCTTGACCAGGCGGATTTGCCGTTGGCCGTAATAGATGAACGATGTCGAGCACGGCGTGGTGCCGATCTCGTAGCCGTCCACGTAGACCAGCGCCCCGGGCGGGTTGCTGCGAATGGTCATACGCCGCTCCACGCAACCACTGGCAGCAGCGATCGTGGCCACCAAGGCCAGCGCCCCAAGTAGATTTGCCCGACTGGTTTGTGGACGGGTCGGAAACATCCGGTGTGCCACTGGCCGCGGCCAGTGCCATAAGACGCAAGGAGAAAAATGATAAGCGGGCGAAGTATACTGACTCGGGCCCAGCGCCGCTAGAGCGGATTTGCTCAACTTATTCCGCCGCGGGGCCCAAGGGCTGGTTGGCAGGCCCCGCGTTGACTAAGATAGATATCTTGCAAGCACATGTTCCACCCCGATGTGGTGGGTGTCTTCCCCGTGGATCGGTTGGCCCGCGTCATGGACCCTCAAACGACGACCTGGCAGAACTGTTTAGAGCATGTGGCCCTCAGCGACGTGGGGCTGCGGCGTTCCAACAACCAGGACTCCTTGGCCGTGGTGGTCGCCAGCAGCCCGGCAGCCTTCCAGCAGCGGGGACACTTGTTCATGGTGGCCGATGGCATGGGAGCCCACGCCGCGGGCGAGTTGGCCAGTAAATTGGCCGTCGACACGGTGCCGCTGAGCTACCATAAGCTGATGGATCGTTCACCGCCCGACGCCCTGCGCGCGGCGGTCGAAGATGCCAACAATTTGATTCACACGCGCGGCCGTGCCAGCCCCGACTTCAAAGGCATGGGAACCACCAGCACGACACTGGTGCTGCTGCCGCAGGGGGCCATCGTGGCGCAGGTGGGCGACAGCCGCGCCTATCGCCTGCGCGGCGACCGCTACGAGCAGTTGACCTTCGACCACAGCCTCGTCTGGGAAATGCGGGCCGCCGGCAATTTGCCCAATGGTCAGGTGCCCGAGTATATCCCCAAAAACGTCATTACCCGCTCGCTGGGGCCCAATGCGGTCGTACAGGTCGATATCGAGGGCCCCTTTCCCCTGATGGTGGGCGACACGTTTCTGCTTTGCAGTGACGGGCTGTCCGGCCAGGTCAAAGACGAAGAGATGGGGATGATCCTTCAGTGCCTGCCGCTGGCTGAGGCAGCCCGCGCGCTGGTGGATCTGGCTAATCTGCGCGGCGGTCCCGACAACATCACCCTGATTATTGCCCGCGTGACCGCACCCTGGACGCCGGGAGCGAGCGAAGGCCCATCGCGATCTTCGCGGCGCGCGCCGGCGGGGAACCCCGTCCATCCGGTGATGTGGATGACGCTGGGGATCTTGGCACTGCTGGGCGTGGGCCTGCTGACCTTGCAAATGCCCTGGTGGGGCCTGGCGAGCCTGTTGGCAGCGGCCGCGGTCGGCGCCGCGGCCATGCTGCTGCGGTCCGGCCGTGGCGCTCCATCGGCGCAGTGGAGCGGTCAGCCGCTAGGACGGGGGCCATACACGTCTGCCCAAGCCGCGCCAAGTGCCGAGTTTGTCAACCAGCTTGCCACGGTAGCTCGCGAGTTGCGCGAAGCGGCCACCAAAGGGCAGTGGGCCGTGGACTGGACGCGATTCAACGCCCAGATGGATCGCGGGACGGCCGCCACGCAGACGGGCGATTTCGCCCAGGCCATCCGCCAGTACTGCCAGTCGATCAGCTTCATGATGGCCGAATTGAAGCGGCAACGCCGCTCTGGAGGGAGCGGCGGGAGGTAGCCGTTGATTTCCTCTTCCGCAATCCGGCGGCCGATGCTAAACTCTTACCCCGGCCCGGATTATTGATTGCCGCCGGTCCGCGACAAGGAGGTCGCCGTTGTTTTCCCAGTGGCCAATTCGTGTAAAGCTCTTGGTGGGTCTCAGCCTGCTGGTGGTCATGGTGGCCATTCTCTCCAGCAGTGGCCTGTACACCACCTATGCCTATCGAAACCTGGTCAAGAGCCTCAGTGGGCGCGTGAGCGAGTTGCCCCTGGCTGCCGAGGTAAGCAGCCACGTGAGCAATTTGCGCGTGACTCTCAGCGAGCTGCGCGGGTTGCGGTCCAGCCCGTTCCCCGACGTCCCCGACGACCTGGTGCCGATCCGCGTCCGTTTGGTTCGCGAGCAATTCCGCGCCCAATTGGACGAGATGGAACAGACGTTGGCCGACTATCGCAAGCAGGTGGAACAGACTATCCGGGCCGGCTTTGGCATGGCCGACAATCAGCCCGAACGCGACATCGTTCACAAGATCGAGTTGGCCCTGCAAGGAATCCACGACATCGACAACGATCGCAATTGGATTTTCAGCGACGACAAGGTCGCTCGCCTGGACAACGACCTCGAATACCTGCAAATTCTCGCCGCCGAACTGCCCAACCATCTCAATGCCAAACTGAGCGGCTTGGCCGCCGAAGTGCGCGGGCAGTATCGCACCCTGATCGTCGGCACCTGGATCACCAGCGTGACGGCGGCTTTGGTCTTCGCCCTCTTCGTGCGGCTGGCTTATCGCTGGATCTTCCGGCCGCTGGGGATCCTCATCTGGGGTTCGCGCGAAGTGGCGGGCGGGAACTTCGCCTTCCGCATTCACATGGACACTCGCGATGAAATGGCCGAACTGGCCGAGGCCATGAACGACATGACGCGGCGGTTCCAGGAAATCCGCGACGATTTGGACCGGCAGGTCCAGCAGCGCACCAAGCAAGTGGTGCGCAACGAGCAATTGGCCAGCGTCGGTTTCCTGGCGGCCGGGGTGGCCCACGAGATCAACAATCCGCTGGCTTCGATCGCCATGTGCGCCGAATCGTTGGAGGGCCGCGTCCAGGAACTGCTGCAAGTCGCCGACGCCCGCGGCAACGCGTCCGCGGAGCCGATTGCGCCGGGCGAGAATGGCCCACAACCCGCCGCTGCCGACCAGTATGCCATCATCGGCAACTATTTGCGGATGATCCAAAGCGAGGCATTCCGCTGCAAGGAGATCACGGAAAAACTCTTGGATTTCTCCCGCATGGGCCAGGCCAAGCGGCAAGACCACGACCTGGGCGAACTGGTCCAAGGCGTCATCGACATGATCCGCCACCTGGGCAGGTACCAGCACAAACACATCGAGTTTGCGCGCAGCAAAGCGGTCCTCGCGCCCGTCAACGGCCAGGAGATCAAGCAGGTCGTGCTCAACCTGCTCACCAACGCCCTGGACAGCGTGGATGAGGAGGGCACGGTCCGGATCGATCTGGGCGTCCGCGACGGCATGGCCGAACTGCGCGTCAGCGACAACGGCTGCGGCATGGAGCCGGCGGTGTTGGAGCACGTCTTCGAGCCCTTCTTCACCCGCCGCCGCGCCGGACAAGGAACGGGGCTCGGCCTGTCGATCACCTACCGCATCGTGGCCGACCATGGCGGCACCATCGAGGCCCATAGTGCGGGCGCCGGCGCGGGCGCCGAGTTCCGCGTCCGTTTGCCGCTCGCGCACACCCAAAAAGAAACCAGGAATCAATCGCAAGCGGCCTAGAAATCGTATCGGGCACACGCCGTGTGACGTGGCGGACGGCACACGGCGTGTGCCTAATACATTGGAACAAGGAGTACGACCATCAACGCCACACCTTACCAACGACTCAAACTCCTTTTTGCCGACGACGAGAAGTCGCTGCAAGAGCTGATGCGTCTGGAGTTGCCGCGGCTGGGGCACGAAGTGACCGTGTGCCCCGACGGTAACACCGCCATGGCCGCCCTGGATCGCAACACCTACGATTGCATCCTCGTCGATCTCGACATGCCCGGGCCAAGTGGCATCGACGTGATCGCGCGCGCCAAGCAGCTTGCTCCGGGCACCGAGGCGATCATCCTCACCGGCAAGTCGTCGTTGGAAACGGCCATTGCCGCTCTGCGCCACGGCACCTTCGACTACCTCACCAAGCCCTGCAAGCTGGCCGATCTGGAGGCGGTGCTGAACCGCGTGGCGGAAAAACGCGAGCTGACCAACAAGTACCGCGCGTTGAAACAGCGACTGGAACGCCTGGAAGGCTCCTCGGACCTGATCGGCGAGTCCGCCGGCATGCAGTTGGTCCGCCGCCTGATCGCCAAAGTGGCCCCCACCAACTCGACCGTACTGATCCTCGGCGAGACGGGCACGGGTAAGGAACTGGTCGCCCGGGCGCTGCACGATCAGAGCCTGCGGGCGGAAATGCCCTTCGTGCCCATCAACTGCGGCGCGTTGCCGGAAAACCTCATCGAGAGCGAGCTGTTCGGCCATCGCAAAGGGGCCTTTACCGGGGCCGAGGAGCACCGCATCGGGCTGTTCGAGGTGGCGCACGGCGGCACGCTCTTCCTCGATGAAATCGGCGAGTTGCCCAAGTCGATGCAGGCCAAGCTGCTGCGGTTCCTGGAAAGCGGCGAGATTCGCCGCGTTGGCGACAACGAGTCGTTCATCTGCGACGTCCGCGTGGTCTGCGCCACCAACCGGCGGCTCGATGCCATGGTCGCCGACGGCGCCTTCCGCGAGGACCTCTGGTTCCGCATCAACACTTTCGAGATTCCCATCCCGCCGTTGCGCGAGCGGATCGACGACATCCGCTTGCTGGCTCATCACCTGGCCGTGCGCCACGGCGCGCCGGCGGGCTGCGACGACGAGGTCTTTGCCCCCGAGACCCTGGCGGTCCTGGAACAACACACCTGGCCGGGCAATGTCCGCGAATTGGCCAATGTCATCGAACATGCCTTGATCCTCTGCGACAGCGAACCCATTCGTCCCGAGCATCTGCCGCAGCGATTCACCGTGCGGCAACCACTGGCCGCCGTGATGACAACACCGAGCACCGTCAACCTGCGCGATCTGGAGTTGCAGGCCATTCAAGACGCTTTGGACCGTCACTCCGGCAACAAACCCAAGGCGGCCGAGGACTTGGGAATCAGTTTGAAGACCCTCTACAACAAGCTGAACCAGGCCGCCAGCCTGGGCAAATCGGCCTGAAGGCGAAGAAACACGTCCGCATCCGGC
Organism: uncultured Planctomycetaceae bacterium; assembly: GCA_964469945.1. Lineage (GTDB taxonomy): Bacteria > Planctomycetota > Planctomycetia > Pirellulales > Thermoguttaceae > CAYYBU01. The sequence goes on along the minus strand of CAYYBU010000121.1, from coordinate 970 downwards.
CGCGGCTCGCACGCGGCGAAACGCCGCAGGCTGGCAGCCTGTGCTACAAACGGCGCCAAAAAGTCTTGCCGCAGCACAGGCAGTAGGAGCACGGCAACGTCGGGGTCCGGTCCATTTTTCGGCTCCAGCGCCCGGTTTTTCGGGTAAGGCCTTGTCCGAAAACATGGACCTGACCCCTTTGCGTCCCCCTGCCATAGGCACTTGCGGAGTTGCTTGCGTCATGCGATGATTTCGGTATCAACCATTGTTTTTTGTGGAGCCAAGACGCAGATGCTCGCGAGAAGGTTGCTGTCCACCGTCATCGCCGTGGCCGTCGTCGCCGTTGCCATTGCAGGGGAAACCGCGTCACAGGAGGGAAAGAAAGCCCAGGCCCCTTCGGTTGCCACCGCCGGCTTGGTACTGAAGCCCCGCGATGTCAATGTGTTGATGGCGGATCGAGCAAAACGCAGCGGCATGGCCAACGTCACGGTATGGGACAAGCCCGAAGGCCGGGCGTGGGTCGAGAATTGGAGGCGGCCCGAGAACTCGTTTCAATGGTTCGTCGAGGCGCCGGAAGCGGGCCGCTATGAAGTCAACGTGCTGGCCGAGGGCAGTGCTCAGGCCGCGGCGGAGGTCGTCAGCGACGGAGGACGCATCGCGTTCCGCTTGCCCAAGGGGTGGGACAAGCTCATCCTGGCCGATCCGCTGTTTGTCCCCAAGGGGCGAAGCACCATTACGTTGCGGTTGCTGAAGCCCGACGACGCGAAGCTCAAGTCGCTGGAACTGATCGGTCTCGCCGCCCGCGATGACATTCATCGCCGCGTCGAGCGACTCCGCGCTTCGACCCGATGGCTGCGCGACGCCAAGTACGGCATCATGTTCCAGTGGGGCGGCTGGGGCTATCCGCAGCATGGTCCCAAAAAGCCTTGGCCGAAGATGATCGACGATTTCGACGTGGAGGCCTTCGCCCGCATGGCCCAAGAGACCGGGG
>CAYYBU010000120.1:0-7249 GCA_964469945.1 uncultured Planctomycetaceae bacterium | reverse complement strand
GACGGCCGGCACGGCGTCCATGATTGCCGCCAACTCGGTGGCCCTGGCACGGGCGTGGGCGTGTATGGGCCGCCCGGGCCAACTGCTTGACCGCTTCCGCGGTGACGCCGTAGGCGCCGCCGGTGACCAGCACCACGCTTTGGGCATCCACCGGCAGCGCGTCGTCGTCGCTGGCCGGCGGTTCGGGCCGCAACTCGATCTTCCAGCGGGTGTTGCCCTGGATGCCCACCTCCAACAGGCCGTCGTCGCAGGCAATCTCTTCGGCAATGTGCCAGAGGAGCAGTTGCGGGTCCATGCTGCGATCCATGTCGATGCTTTTCACTCGCACCTCCGGCCATTCCCGTTGCACGGTCTTGACCATGCCGATGGTGGCGGCCTGGGCCACGGGGAGCGGACCGGCGGCGTCGATGCCGAACTTGCCCCCCAGGGCGGTGAAATTGAAGAGCCAGCCACCACCGTGGCGGGCACTTTGCCGCAAATCCGTCTCACATTCTTTCAGCACGTTGAAAATTCCTTGCGCCAACGCCAGCGGTGCGCCGTCGTGCAGGCCACCCGGCCGCGCCGGCGTTTCAGTCAGGCCGAGGAAATTGATGATTGCGCCGATAGTGTTGCTTTCGCCTCCAGCCAGCGACGTATGCCATTGTTTCAGGGCCGCAGGCGAAGACAAGTCCACCTCGTAGCGGTTATTGGCCAGGGTGCGGTTCCGCGCCGCCGGGACGATCTGGCGGACGCGGAACTTGTCGGTGGTCAGGGCCGCTTCCATGGCGTTGCTCAGCCCGGGGGCGTCGCCCAGCACTAGAACGATGTCATCGTGGGGGAAAGCTTTTTTTTTCGCCGTCGGCTGCCGGACGCGGGGCCGCTACGGCTTGCAGGGTGACACGATCCACGACCGCGGTGGCCGTGCCGCCGTGGGCGGCTGCCGGGGCGTCTTCCACCGCCGCGGCGGCGACCTGCGCCGAGTCCGACTTTTCCGGGCCCGACGTGCGCTGTTGCCGAATCGCATTGGTGTTGCTCTCAAAGGCGTTCAAGATGTCGTGAATGGTCTTCAGCTTGGCAAACGAGGCCAGACTCTCCTCCTGATCGTCATCGGCCAGCGGCAAGTAGGCATGGTACTGGGAGAGCAGGCCGAAGATCTCGATCGTCTTGATGGAATCGATCCCCAGGCCGGCTTCCAGTTCCAGGTTCTCATCGAGCATTTCAATGGGATAGCCGGTGCGATCGCTGACCGCCTGCAAGAGGTCGTTGCGGAAGACCGCCAAGGTGGGCAGGTCGTCCGCTTCGTCGGCCGCAGCCGCGGCGACGGCTTGCGCCGACACCCCGTTGCTGGCGGTGGCCGCCGGCACGTGACCGTTTCCATGACCGTTCCCGTTACCATGACCGTTGCCATTGCCATTGCCGGAGAGCAACGCGGCACTGGATTGGATGATCGCCCGCGGTGCGCGCATCGCGCCACCGGCCGGCCGCGAAACCACGGGCGCCGCCGAGGCGGCGGGCGCCGGAGCGACGGCCACGCTCACCGGTGTGCTGGCGGCCGCCGGAAGGGTCGGCGCCGGCACCGGTCGTGCAACGGCCGGCGGTGTCGGCGGCACTTGCATCCGCGGCGCTGCCGGCAACGGCGCCAGCGGCGGTAGGGATGCGGCCGGCGGTAGCGGCGCCGATTGCGCGGGCGCAGACGGACTCCGCGCTGCCCGGGCATGTGGCGCCACGGCGTTCCCCTGGACGCAGGCCAGCATGATGGACTCTTGCACTTCCAGGAACCGTTGGCTGGTCTGCTGTTGGTCTCGTTGCATCTCCAACCAGCGCGCCATGATCGACTGGAAATTGGCCATCAGTTCCAAGGAGGCGCCGTTGGCGCCCTGGCCTTCGGCCGGGACGAGGTTGAGCATGTCAGGGGTGGATGGTCGTTCCATGGGAATAGGCTCCTTGGGGGATTGCAACACTCGGATTTTCTTGTTGGGTTGAAGTGGTAGCGGCGAAGCCGCGGCGCCGTTGCCCGCTTGGACGCCACTGGCTGTGCCAGTGCCCGGTGCCGTGTGGGGCGGCTCAACCAGGTTGGCTATGGGTGCAACTGGGCTCGTCGCGGCGGCAACCGGGCTGGCTACGGCGGCCGGTTGGGTGCCACTGGCTATGCCAGTGCCCGGCGTGCTGGCCGCGGGGGTCGAGCGTGGGCGGGGCGCCGAGCAGGGTCGCGATCCTGCGGGGCTGATGATCCAGTCGGTGGGCTTCGGCTGCTCGTGGGCCCGCGTCTGGCGAAAGAATTCCGCCGCCGTGCCGGACTGGAGGCCGCGGTTCTCGAACCAAGGATCGAGTTGTACAGCGACGCCCAGCGCGCTGAATCGCGCCAGCACATGTGCCAACTGCAACCAGCCGTTGCGGCCGCCGCCGTCCAACGATAGAACGGTATGGGGTTTGTCTTGCAGATTGCGCCGCACCAGGGCGGTCAATACGCCGCCCGGGCCGACTTCCATAAATAGCCGGGCGCCGGCCGTATGGGCTTCCTGCAACAGGCGGGCGAACTGCACCGGTTCGGTCGTCTGCTCGCCCAATCGCTGGCGGATCTGCGGCCCTTCGACCGGGTAGGGGGCGGCCGTGGTGTTGCTGTAGACCGGTACCCGCGGCTTGCAAAACACCACGTCGGCCATGTGGGCGTCCATCACTTCCCGCACCGCGCGCACCGCCGGGGTATGGAAGGCAGCAGTGACGGGGATCTTGCGCGTGCGCAGGCCGCGCTTGGTCAGTTGCTTGACGGCCGCGTCGATGGCCTCGACGGTGCCGGCAATGACGGTTTGCACGTCGGCATTGTAGTTGGCGATGCGGGCGTCGAGGTTCAGTTCCCGCAGGGCGGCCGCCGTGGCCTCGGCATCGCCGAAGACCGAGGCCATGCCGCCGGGGTTGGTATTGCCCACTTCATGCACGGCGCGGCCACGCAAGGCCGACAGCTTCAGCAAGTCGTCGGTCGATTGCACGCCCGCGGCACAGAGCGCCACGCATTCGCCATAGCTGTGGCCGGCGACCATTCCCGGACGGACGCCGAAGCGGGCTAGCAATTCAAGGCCGAACATCTCGACCAGTCCCAGCGCCGGCTGAGCCCAGCGCGTGTCGTTGAGCTGCTCTTGTTGCTGCTTGCGCTCGGCATCGCTGAACGCGGGTATGGGATAAATGTAGCGCGACAGCGGCAACGGGAAGAATTCGGCCAGGTCGCGGTCGGCGCGCTCGAACAAATCCCAGGCCCAAGGGCTTGCCATCACCAAGTCCTTGAGCATGTTGACCGCCTGCGAGCCCTGGCCGGGGAAGAGGAAGCAGATTTGCCCCGGCTGTACGGGAACGGCCGCCGAGTAGTAGAGGCCGGCCGGGTTGTCGATGTCCGTCTCTTTAGTCAGTTCGGTCAGGGCCAGCTTCACCTTCTCGCGCAGGTTGTCGATGGAGGTGGCCACGATGGCGATTCGGCATTGCGGCTGTTCTCTCGTTTCCTCGCGGCGCCGCTGCTGGTCGGCATGAACGGCCTGGGCGAGTTGGGCCAGGTCGCCGCCACGAATGGTCGCCAACTCCTGGTCGAGGGCGGTCAACAGGCCGAGCAGGTCTTCACGTCGCGAGCGGCTCCAGCAGAACAACTCGGCGGCTCGCGGCATCAGGTCCACCCGGCCGGCATCGCAGTACTGCTTGCCGGCATATTCTTCCAGGACGACGTGGAAATTGGTGCCGCCGAAGCCGAAGGCGCTGACGCCGGCGCGGCGCGGGCCGGCGCGCTCGGTATGGAACCACGGCCGTGGCTCGCTGCTGACGTAAAAGGGACAGTCGGGATCGCGGAGGGCCGCGTTGGGGCGCTCGACGCCGATCGTGGGCGGCAGCACGCGATGCTTGACGGCCAAGGCAGTCTTAATCAGGCTGGCCATGCCCGCCACCGATTTGGTGTGACCGATCATCGACTTGACCGAGCCGATGGCGCAGGAGCGGGGCGTCGCCTGATCCTCGCGGAATACGTCGGTCAAGGCCTTCACTTCCACCTGGTCTCCCACCGTCGTACCGGTGCCGTGCGATTCCACCAGCGACACGGCCGTGGGAGAAATACCGGCATCCTCGTAGGCGCGGCGGATGGCCACCATCTGCCCTTGAGGGAAGGGGGCCGTGAGGCTGCGCGCCGGGCCGTCGCTGGAACTGCCGATGCCGCGAACCACGGCGTAGATCTTGTCGCCCTCGCGCTGGGCATCTTCCAGGCGTTTGAGCACCAGGGCCCCGATGCCCTCGCCCATGCCGATGCCATCGGCCTTGTCGTCGAAGGGTCGCGAGCGGCCGCTGGGCGAGAGGGCGTGGGTCTTGGCGAAGCTCATGAAACAGAAGGGGTTGTTGGTGCCGTCCACGGCGCCGATCAGGGCGGCGTCGCAGGTGCCGGCGCGAAGCTGTTCGGCCGCCGTCTGCAGGGCCGCCAGCGAGGAAGCACAGGCGGCGTCCACGACGAAGTTCGAGCCGGTCAGGTCGAAGCGGTTGGAAACCCGCCCCGCCACGACGTTGAGCAAGAAGCCAGGGAAGGAATCTTCCGTCCAGCGGGGCAAGCGGCCTTCCAGGTCGGCCAGCAGCACCGTGCGGGTGGCTTCGTCCAGTTGGCCGACGCGCGGCAGCCAATGCCGCAGGGCGGTGCGGAAGGCGTAACCGAGGCCCATGTCATGGGTGCCGGCGGCGGCGAAGATCACCGCCGTGCGCTGGCGGGGAAATTCGGGCCGCCCGTAGCCGGCGTCCTCCAACGCCTGCCGTGCCACTTCCAGCGCCAACAACTGGATGGGCTCGATGCTGGCCAGGCTGGCCGGGGGAATGTGGTAACGGAACGGATCGAACACCGTTTCCTCCAGGAACGCGCCCCACTTCGAGTACACGTGATCCGCCTTGAGGCGGTCGGGATCGAAGAAGTCCTCGATTCGCCAGCGCTCCGGCGGGATCTCGCGGACGGCGTCGAAGCCGCTGACGATGTTCTGCCAGAACTTCCGCACGTCGGGCGACTGCGGGAACATGCAGCCGATGCCCACGATGGCCAGCGGGGCGCCAGGCTGTTTCGCCGCGCAGGGCCGATCCCAGGCCGTCGCCTGCGGGGCGGCGGCTTGCAGTAGCCGGCTGGAGCCGGCCGAAACGGCCTCGTGCAGGCCGGCCAGCGATTGCACTTCCGTACGGAAGATTGCTGTTTCGCCCAGGGCGTACCAGCCCAGACGCTGCTGCTGTCGTGGATCGACCAGCGGTGGCGACTGGGCCGTGTCATGGAGAGCGGCGCCGTTGGGGGAGGTGCCGCCCGGCTGCTGTCCCTTGGCGGCCAGTCGTTGGCGGCCCATCTGGAGCATTTCCAGTTCGTAGTCGATTTCCGCGGGCTTTCTGCCGGCCCGCAACAGGGCGGCCTTCCGCGCCACCAGTTCGGCGGCAAAGGGCGTATCCGCGCTGCGCAGAAGCTGGGGGTCGCCATAATGAAACAGGCGCGTGCGGCGGCAGTCGAGGACTTGTTGCTGGAAGTCGGCCGTGATGGCCCCGCTGCCGACCGCTTCGCTGGTCGACAGATACACGGTGCCCATGAGCAGTCCGACCTGGATGCCACGCGCCGCCAGGGGCACGGCAATGGTGGCCGCCATGGCTGCCGAGAGGGCATCGTGGATCCCGCCGGCCAGAATGACGTGGATCTGCTCGGGCTCGGCCAGTTCGGCGGCCAGGAGTTGATCGATGGCTGCTTGCCACAGGGCGAAGCTGCCATAGGGGCCCACGCGACCGCCACTCTCGTTGCCCTGGAGGATGAACTTCCGTAGGCCGGCGCGGAGGAATTCCGCCAGTGTCGCCGGCGTTTGGATGCAGGCGTAGGTGGAAATTCCCATCGCCTCAAGGGCTTGTACGCGGCTGGCCGGGCCGCCCCGCACGATCGCATAGCGGGGGCTCGCGGCCCGCAATGCCGCGTCTTGTTCCTTTTGAAGTCGTTGGGGAAGCTGCCCCAGCAGGCCGACGCCCCAGGGATGCGTGCCCAACGCTTGGGCGGTTTCCGCCAGCAGGCGTTGCACGGCCGCTTGCCGGGCCAGTCCCAGTGAGACGAAAGGCAGCGCCCCGGCGGCGGCCACGTCATGGCAAAAGCCGGCCGAATCGCTGATCCAGGCCAGTGGGCCTTGCAGGATGGGATATTGGACACCCAGGGTCTTGGCCAACGGTCCGCCGGCAGCAAACACCGGTTGTTGGCCGGCGCCGCGAAGTCCCGCGGCGATGGCCATGCGGAAGGCGGCCAGGATGCGGCCCACGGTGCCGTGCTGCCGCGCCAATTCGGCGGCAAAGACGATCTCCTGCCCCAGCGGCAGCGGCTTGGCGGACCATGGCACGGCGGCGTCCAACAGTCGCCGGGCGACGGCCGCCGAGAGGTCGGCGCCGTGGGCGACTTCCTTCTCGACCTGCTCCAGCACCGCGGCGCTCTGGGCAGTGTTACCTGCGTTATCGGCAGCGGCGTTCTCGGTGACGGCAAATCGCCACTGAATGTGCTCGTCGCTGAGGCAACGCGTTTGCCCGGCGCCGGGGTGGGCCCAACGTTTTTTCTCTTCCGGCGACAGGGGCGATTCTTGGGCGAGCCAGAGCGATTCGCCCAAGACGATCCCCGCCGCGCCGGCCAACATGGCGGCCGCCGCCGTGTGTAACCCAATGCCGCCGCGAATCCAGAACGGGATCTGCAGTTGGCCCCGGGCACACTGGAGCAAGATCGAACTGGCCTGCTGGCTGGTGCGGCCGCCCTCTTCCCCGCCCAACAGCACGACGCCGTCGAAATCCGCGTCCTGGGCCGCCCGGGCATCTTCCAGTGAACATGCTTCGGCTAGCACTTGCCGGGCGAGTCGGCGCGACTGGCTGAGAATTTCGGACACTTCCGGCCGCTGGAAATCGATGCCGCCCAGCAACAGCAATGGACAGGGTTGTTCTCCTAATCCGAGACTCGACAAGCAGTCCGGCAGGCGAGTGACAGTGCCCAGCAGGTCCCAGCGCAGGCCCCACGCCTCGGTGTCGCGATCGACGAACTGCAGCAGCTTCTCCAACGCCTGCTGCCGGGCTGCCAGATCGTCGCACCAGCCCAGATCGAGGACGCCCCGCGCCCCTGCCTGTGTCGCGGCGATGGCCAACTGCGGATCGCAACGATGCGAGGCACTGACAACCAGGATGGGAGAATCCATATTCATTCGGCGCTTCCTGCCAGGAATAATCTTTCGTGCAGCACTATTTTTTAGTCTTGTGGTAGCGTGGGAGTATCGGAAAG
>CAYYBU010000119.1:0-7254 GCA_964469945.1 uncultured Planctomycetaceae bacterium | reverse complement strand
ATTGGGAACTATCAGTTGCCCACGTTCGAATTTCTCCAGCAACCGGACGCCGCTGCGGTAAAACTCGGTAGCCCGCGTGATTTCCAGGTCCATGAGGCGGCGAAAGGCCGGGCCGGTGACACCGCGGCGCAAGTCCTCGACGCCGTAGCCGCACTGCCGCAGATCGTCGTGGGGAAGATACACGCGGCCCGCTCGAACGTCTTCCTTCAGATCGCGGAGGATGTTGGTCAGTTGCAGGGCGATGCCGGCCGCGCGGGCGGGCTCGAGGGCCTCCGGGCCGCGGAATCCCCAGACGTGGATGCAGGCCAGGCCGACGGCCGAGGCCACCTGCTCGCAGTAACGCTCCAGGTCGGCGAAGGTTTCATAACAGGGCGGCGAAAGGTCGCGCTCGACGCCGTCCAGCACGGCACGCAGATGTTGCGGCGGAATCTGGAAACGCTTCACCGTGTCGGCCAGGGCGGGCAACAGCGCGAGGCCAAGCTGATCGACAGGGCCGTCGGCGACGGCCGGGCCGTTGGCCGCGACGGAATGACGTTCTCCCTTCAGAGCGTCTTCCAAGGCTGCACGCCAGCGGTCCAGTGCGGCCTTGTTGAGTTCCGCATCGCTAGTGCAACAGGAGGGTGCCACTGGCTCGGCCGGTGCTTTGGGCACATTGGGCGTTGGGGGCCGCAAACAGGCGCCAGCACTGGCAGAGCCAGTGGCACCCGTTCCGTCATCAACGCGGGAGGCATTCGGATCGGCCGCCGGAAGGGAACCATCTCCGATTCGTCGAACAAAAACGGGGACCGTCCCCGCGTTATCGACCAGGTCATCCGTGTGGCGCATGAAGGCATAAAGGGCGTCCATGGCACGGCGCTCGGCGCGGGGCAGCAGGAGAAAAGCGGCGGGAAAATTGGACGCGGCTTGGCGTCCCACGCGGCGGCAGGCCGCATAGCTGGCCTCGATTTGCGCTGGGGAGACATTCATGAGCCTTTTTCCGCCAACAGTGTGCCGCGTTGCAGTTGCCACCAACAGCGGGCCAGCAAAGCGAATTTCTCCGTCCGGGAGATTTTGGGCCGCGCGGACCAGACATCGAAGTCCTGACGACGAATGGCGTTCAAGATAGCCAGTCCGCCCTGGACGAACAAGGCCACGTCGAGTTGCAACTCCGGCGGCACCAGGGTGGCCAAGGGCAGGCCGCGGCGCAGATAGCCTTCGGCCTGGTCGACCTGGGCCGCCAGCAAGCGGCGGAACGGTTCGTTGCACTCGCGGCGGGCGAACATGGCTTCGTCATAAGCGAAGCGCCGGCAGTCGGCCAGGGGCAAGTAGATCCGCCCGCGGTCCCAATCCTCGGCCACGTCCTGGCAGAAGTTGGCCAGTTGCAGGCCCGTGCAAACATCGTCGGCCAGCCGGGCCCGCTCCGGCGTGCAGCAGCGCCCCAAATAGAGGATGAGCCGGCCCACCGGGTTGGCCGAGTAGCGGCAGTAGTCCAACAACTGGCTGACGTCTTCGTAGCGTCGCACGTGCTGGTCCTGGCGAAAGGCCACCAGCAGATCGACGAAGGGGTCCTGGGGGATGTCGAACTTGCGGATGGTGGCGGCCAGGGCGATGAAGACGGGGTGCCTGGTCTGGCCCTGGTAGCAGGCGCGCAAATGTTTTTCCCACCAGTCCAGCAGGGCCGCGCTGCGGCGCGGATCGCCGGGCTCATCGGCCAGATCGTCGGCCCAGCGGCAGTAGGCATAGATGTTGTAAAAATGCTGCCGCAGTCGCCAGGGGAGCAGGTGGCTGGCGACGGTGAAGTTCTCGTAGTGCCGGCGTGCCAAACGGCGGCAATAGCGGCGGCTCTTCCGCGGCGACGGGAGTTTCACCACTTGGGCCTGGGGGCCGTAGAGTTTCAGGTCGTCGGCGAACATTTTGGGACTTAGGTCTTGGGTCTTGGGTCTTGGGACTTAGGGTTTGGGTTCTGGGGATAGTTGCGGCCAATCGAAGTGAGGTAGGCGTTCAGCGCCGGGGCAAGCACGTCCACGATCGCTTTGAGATGATCGACCTGCTCGGGCGCGAGAAGATTACGGCGAAAGGCTCGGCGCAGCCAGTGTTGGGTCTCGCACAACGAACCGCGAGCGATCCGCAGGAAACGACGGAAATCCTGGTGGCTGCCGCGGCCGCTTCCCTCGGCGATATTGGCTCCGATGCTGTCCGCGGCGCGCACGAGTTGCCTTCCCACGGTGTCGCGAGCCAGCATCTCCCATTTACGCACGACCTTCCAGACATCGTCGGCCAACTGTTCCGCCAGCAGATAAACTCGCAGGTTCTCGAAATTCGTCCGCGTCACGACCGTCCACCTCACTAAAACCCAAGACCCAAGACCCAAGACCCAAGACCCAAGACCGCTGTCGGCTCCCTCCTTCATCCTCCTTTACCCGCCCCGCCCATCCCATTATGATATGTTGCGACCGATGAGGAAACCATGCGTATTATTCTGGCGGGGCCGCGGGGATTCTGTGCCGGCGTGAACATGGCGATCGAGAGCCTGGAAACGGCCCTGCGCCTGTATGGCACGCCGGTCTACGTCTACCATGAGATCGTCCACAACGGCTGGGTTGTGGAGCGGTTCCGCACCATGGGAGCGGTCTTCGTCGACGATTTGGCCGCAGTGCCGCGGGGGGCGCCGCTGCTGTATTCGGCCCATGGCGTATCGCCGCAGGTTCGCCAGGAAGCAGCCCAGCGGGGTCTGCTGACCATCGACGCCACCTGCCCGCTGGTCACCAAAGTCCATCGCGAGGCGATTCGCTACGCGGCCGCCGGATACACGATCGTGCTGATCGGCCACGCCGGGCACGATGAAGTGGTCGGCACGATGGGCGAAGCAGCGGCGGCCCTGGTGCTGGTAGAGACCCCCGACCAGGTGGATAAATTGGAGATTGCCAACCCAGACAAGTTGGCCTATCTTACCCAGACGACACTGTCGGTGCAGGATGCCGCCCGTACGATCGCGCGGCTGCGCGAGCGTTTTCCCCACATGGTCGGGCCGCAGAAGGAAGACATTTGCTACGCCACCCAGAACCGGCAAGAGGCGGTTCGCGTATTGTCGGCAGGGGCCAACATGGTGTTGGTTGTCGGCAGCCGGAACAGTTCCAACAGCCGGCGGTTGGCCGAGATGGCCCGGCATGGCGGCGTGCCGGCCCACTTGATCGACGGTCCGGCCGACATCGACCTGTCGTGGTTCGGCGGCGGCGAGACCGTCTTGGTGACGGCCGGCGCCAGCGCGCCGGAAAACGTGGTGCAGCAATGCGTGAATTTGTTGGAGCAACGTTTCCACGCCTCGGTCGAGTCGCGTGCGTTATGCGTGGAACAGATCAACTTCGTCTTGCCCGGCCCGTTGCGCCGGGCGAAAGAGGGCCCATGAAGATCAACGATTTGGAATTCCACCTCGTCGAGATCGGCTCCATGGGGCTGACGCAGCCGGTGCGCTCGCTGCTGGTGCGTCTGACGACGGACGCGGGCCTGGAAGGTTGGGGAGAGTCGGGACTGAACTGGCGGCCGGCCGAGTTGCCGGCCCGCCGCGATGCGCTGTTGCCGGTGCTGGCCGGCCGGAGCATCTTCGACATCGAGGAACTGCACACGCTCGAGGCCCTGCCCAGCGCGTCGCTGCGCTGCGCCGTGGAAATGGCCTGCTGGGACTTGATCGGTCGGGCGTTGGGGCAACCGCTGTGCCGATTGTTCGGCGGCGAGTATCGGCAGCGCATCCCGCTGGCCGTGCGCCTGATCGGCCGCCGGCCCGAGCGGATGGCGCGGGTGGCGCGGGAAATGGCCTCGCAAGGCTTCCACTGCCTGGTGATCAACTCCTCGGGCCAGGTGGATCTCGATCGGCAGATGTTGTTGGCGGTCCGCGAGAGCGTGGGCGATCGCATGACGCTGCGTTTGGATGGTCTGGCCCAGTACGATATCGAGACCGCCCGGGACCTGTGCGCGGCCGTCGAATACGACAATCTGCAATTTCTGCTCGATCCGCTGCAAACGCAGGAGCTTTACCCGATCGCGTCGCTGGGGCGGCAAACGAGCGTGCCGCTGGCCGTTTGCCGGGCCCTGCACGGGCCGGCCGACGTGTTGGCGGCGGTCCGTTGCGGGGCGGCGCCGCTGCTGGTGCTCGATCTGGATCAGGTGGGCGGCTTGGCGCCGGCACGCGCCTGCGCGGCGATTGCCAGTGCGGCCGGCATCTCCGCGCTGTTGGGCGGGCGGCCCACGCTGGGCATTGCCGCCGCTGCCATGTTGCACCTGGCCGCGGCCACGCCCGCGCTGTCCGGCGGCAATGAAACCGCCTATCTCCAATTGCAGGACGATGTCTTGGCCGATCCGCTGCTGATCGAGAGCGGCATGATGAGCGTGCCGCAGATGCCGGGGTTGGGCATTGAGGTGGACCGCGCGAAGATCGACCGCTATGCGGCGGCGTGAGGAACGCCACGCAGGGCGTTCCCTACAGGGGGCTCGTGAATGGTTCGCTCTTGGGCGGCGGGACGCTCTTGCGGCGGATGACGTAGAAAAACACGGGCGTCAGAAAGATGCCGAACAAGGTCACGCCGATGGCCTTGACCACGTCGGGCAGCGTCGGCTGGGCGGCGGGGACTGCCTGCCTCGACACGGCTGGCTGACGGAGGTAAGAATCGAGCCGCGCGTGGGAAAAATGGGAACGTCAGGGCCGCTCGCGGGCAAAAGTGGCAAGCGGCAGAAACTTTTTTATGCGAAAAATAATGCGTTGTCACCGGCGGTAGCCGGTCTTTGGAGTGAGCGGTGTTACCTCCGCGGTGGCCCAGCCCATGGATCGCTAACCTCTGAGGAGACTTGGACTTGCTGTCATGGCGATCGGGGCGCTGCCAGCGTGACGCCGGAAGCGGATGCTTCGCAGTAGGCGATTTTTGACAAATATATCTGTAGTTTTTTTGGGCAAAATTTACTGGACAAGATTTTGTCCGCGCGGTAGAACAATCCCCGCTCACGCTCCTCCCGGGGAAGGGTGTTACTTTAGGGGCTATTCAGCCTCGGTCTCGGGAGCCCTTTTTCTTCCTAAAGGAACGTAAAACATGCCGATCCGAAGCTCTGGTGTGGCTGGTATGCTCCAAGGTCTTTGGCCGAGTAACCGTCGCAAACGCAAGGGCGTGCGGTCGTCCAAGCCGCGAAGCCATTCCTTCGAGCCGCTGGAGCGTCGCGAGCTTCTGTCGATTACCTGGACCGGCAGCGGCGCGAACAACAACTGGAGCACGGCGGCCAACTGGAGTGGCGGCGTGGCGCCCGGGGCCAATGCCGACCTTGTTTTTGCCGGCACGGCACAAACCAGCACCAACAATGATCTGACCGGCCTGCAACTCCACTCCATCGAGTTTCAGAACAACGGTTTCTCCATCGGCGGCAACAACCTAACCGTGACCTCCGGCATCAAGGTTGACTCTGGAGTGACCGGTTCGACGGTCGGCGTGGGCGTGGCCCTCACCGGCGCCGCGAGCGTGGACGTAGAGGGCAGCAATCTGACGCTTTCCGGAATCATCTCGGGCAGCAGTGGCAGCCTGAGCAAGGTCGGTTCCGGCACGCTTGATCTCACCGCCAATAGCAGCTACTCGGGCGGCACGACGGTCAGCGCCGGCACGCTACTCGTACAGAACTACAGCCTGCCGTCCGGCGGCATCGCCATCGCCAGCGGGGCTCTCCTCGATTACAACACCACGGCAGGAGACATTCCTCAACAGCCGACCACCTTTACCGGCAGTGGCACGCTTCAGGTCGACGGCGGCCATCGGCTGATCTTCGGCGGCACGGGCGGCAACGTGAACGTGAGCTTTTCCGCCGGGGCGTTGATCAACGTCGTGTCGGGTACGCTCACGGGAAGTAGCTGTTATAACGCCCAGTGGACCAACGACAACGCCTCGCTGAACATCGCCGCCGGGGCCACGTTCGATGGCGTGGAAGGAAACATTTGCATCAACGCCCTCACCGGCGCGGGGACCTTCCAGGGCGGTTGGGGCCCCGTGACCGAAACCATCGGCGTAGCGGGCGGCAGCGGAACGTTTTCCGGGATCGTGCAAAACAACGGCAACGGCACGCTTTCCCTGGTGAAGACTGGCAGCGGCACGGAGACGTTGGGCGGCACGAACACCTACGGCGGTTCTACGACCATTCTCGGCGGCACGTTGCAGACGAGCGGCACCGGTACTGGCAGTGACGTTGCCCACTACGCCTTCGACGGGAATGCCAACGATACGAGCGGCAACGGCAACAACGGCACGCTGGTGGGCAGTCCGACCTTTACCACGGGTCGCTTCGGCCAGGCCGTTTCGCTCAACGGCAGTAGCCAGTACGTGACGGTGCCCTACAGTGCGGGGCTCGGCCTGAATGCCTACACCGTCTCGACCTGGGTCGACATCGCCAGTCAACCGGCCGTCAACAGCGTCTCGGGACCGGCTTTGGTCAGTACGCGAAACGGCAGCGACGGGACCTTCGACCTGCAATACATGCAGCCCTCCAGCGGGACCTACGAGCTCCACGGCGACATCGGCACGGGCAGCAGTTGGCTTTCGACTGCCGCCAACTACATGTTGCCCAGCGCCCTGTCGGGCTGGAACATGGTCACCTACGCGGTCAGTTCGTCCGGCTATACGATCTATCTCAACGGGGCGGCCGTGACCAGCGGAAGCCTGGGCGGTACGCCGTTGTTCATGAAATCGGGCCAGACGCTTTCCTTCGGTTCGCAGGAAGCCGGCACGGCCAGCTATGGGAACGGGGGGTATTTGAACGGCGCACTGGACGAAGTCAATATCGCCAGCGGCGCGCTGAACGCCGCCCAGATCGGCAATCTTTACCTCGACCAAGTCGGCAAACTGCCCGCAGCCACGGTGGTGTCGATCGCGGCCGGGGCCACGCTGGACCTCGATGGCTCGAGCCAGACGGTCGCCGGGCTCTCGAACGTCGCGGGCGGGGGCGGCACGGTGACCAGCAGCGCGGGCGGCGCCGTGACTCTCACGCTGGCGCCCACGACGACGACAACGTTCAGCGGCGTACTCCAAAACGGCAGTGGAACGCTGGGGCTGACCATCGCCGGCACCAGCACTCAAGTCCTCACCGGCGCGAACACGTACGGTGGTTCTACAAACATTCTGAGCGGCACGTTGCAGACGGCCGGCGCCGGCAACGACGTTGCCCATTACGCTTTTGACGGCAACGCCAACGACACCAGCGGCAACGGCAACAACGGCACGCTGGTGGGCAGTCCGACCTTTACCACGGGTC
>CAYYBU010000118.1:1414-7311 GCA_964469945.1 uncultured Planctomycetaceae bacterium | reverse complement strand
CCGCTGTCGGGCAACCGCGAAGCCATTCTGCTCGAGGTGGGCGCCGTCCTGGGCCTACCGCAGCAAGCTCAACAGCGATTGGCCGCCTACCGTCGGCGGGTCGAACGCGCCAAGGCGGCCCTGGCCAAACGCGCTGGCGGCCAGAGCGTCGTGTTCCTGCGTTTCCGCCAGCACACGTGCGTCATCTATGCGCAGACGACGATGTTCGGACCGTTGTTGTTCGACCAACTCGGGCTGGTGGCCGATGCGGCCATGCCGCGCAGCATGTCGCCCGGCGGCTGGGACGTGCTCTCGCTGGAACGACTTTCCACGCTGCGGCCTGCGCATATTTTCGCGGTGGTCGATGCCGACAGCACGGCCTATTACGCCGGCGTGACGGCCACGCCGATCTGGAAGCGAATCCCCGCCGTCTGCGACGGCCGCGTCCACCTGGTGGCGGCGACCACGTGGATCGGCGGCGACGGCGTGCTGGCCAGTGAGGCGATCATGCGGGACGTGTTGGCCGCGATGCTTCCCGAGGGGACCCCATGATGCAAAGCCAAGAGGTTTCGCACCACCGGCCGCCGGCCCCATTCGCTCCGTCACTGTTGGCGGCGGCCGCCATCGGGCTGCTGCTGGCGGCCTTGGTCGTATCGCTGGACGTTGGCGAAGTCTCCATCGACGGCGCCACCATCGACAACGCGCTGTTTCACTACAATCCGGCATCGACGGACCACGTCCTGGTTCGCGACTGGCGACTGCCCCGCGGGCTGGCCGATATCCTGGTGGGGGCATCGCTGGCGGTCGCCGGGACCATCATGCAGTCGGTGACGCGGAATCCGCTGGCCAGTCCCGGCATCATGGGCCTCAATACGGGGGCCAGCTTCGCCACCGTGCTGGCGATGGTGCTGTGGCCGGCCTCTTCCCGCTGCGATTTGATGTTGGTGTCGATCGCCGGCGCCGCGCTGGGCGCCGCCTTGGTCTATGGCTTGGGCTCGCTCTCGCGCACGGGATTGACGCCCGTGCGGCTGGCGCTGACGGGCATCGCGGTGTCCACGCTGCTGGGCTCGCTGGGCAGCGGGGTGATGATCTACTTTGACCTGGGGCAGGATTTGCTGCTCTGGTCGGCGCGGGGAACCGAGGCCGTGCAATGGCTGGATGTGGCCACCTTCCTGCCTTTGGCGCTGCTCGGGCTGGCGGCGGCTTGGGCCATGGCGCCGTCGCTGGGCGTGCTCGCGTTGGGGAACCAAGTGGCACGCGGGCTCGGCCAGCGGACGAAGCAGACCCGGTTTCTGGCCGCGGTGATCGTACTGCTGCTGGCCGGCGGCGCCGTGGCCGTGGCCGGGCCCATCGGCTTCGTCGGCCTCATGGCGCCGCACCTGGTGCGGTATCTGCTGGGCATGAACCATCGCGTGTTGATTCCCGGCACCGCCTTGTTGGGCGCGCTGCTGGTGTTGTTGGCCGATCTGGCCGCCCGCTGGGCGACCACACCGCTGAAGACCGCCGTGCCGATCAGCGTGGTCACCGCCTTGTTGGGCGTGCCGTTTTTCATTTATCTCGCCTGCCGGCGCGGCGCCAGCATGCGCGGAGGCCTGGCGTGAAACACCGGCAATTGGCTCCCGCGACCGTTCTCTTGCTCCTGACGCTGGCGCTGGCCGCGGCGGCGGCGACCCACGTGATGCTCGGTTCCCATCGGCTTTCCTGCGGACAGGTGCTGGCCACCCTGGCCGGACATGGCGACTGGAGCGCGAACCTCTTGATCCTGCACATGCGACTGCCGCGGCTGGTGCTGAGCATCCTGATCGGAGCCAGCGTGGCTGTCTCCGGCGTCGTCCTCCAGGGGATTTCCCGCAACGACCTGGCCAGCCCCGATACGGTGGGCGTCAACGCCGGCGCCGGGCTGGGCATGATGTGCTTCCTGGTGGCCTATCCGACGGCGGCGGCGGAGTTGCCGCTGGCGCTGCCCGTGGCGGCTATGATCGGGGCCTTGGCGACCACGACGCTGG
This sequence comes from uncultured Planctomycetaceae bacterium, assembly GCA_964469945.1. Classification (GTDB taxonomy): domain Bacteria; phylum Planctomycetota; class Planctomycetia; order Pirellulales; family Thermoguttaceae; genus CAYYBU01. The sequence goes on along the minus strand of CAYYBU010000118.1, from coordinate 5,326 downwards.
TGTTTGCGCTGGCCTACCGACGCGGATCGGTGCTGCCCGCCCGGTTGCTGTTGGTCGGCATCGCCCTGGGCTTCGGCGGCCATGCCGCCATGTTGCTCTTCTCGTTGCGGATGAGTTTTTCCATGTACAACTACGTGCTGACGTGGATGTCGGGCACGTTGGCGGGGGCCGACTGGCGATCCATTCTGTTTCTCTTGCCCTTTCCCATGCTGCTGTTTCCCTGGCTGCTGAGCCGGGCTCGATTGCTCGACGTGCTCGGTTTGGGCGATGGCGTGGCCGTCGGACTGGGAGTGCCCGTTCATCGCGAGCGCGTGGTGCTGACCACCGCGGCCACGGTGCTGACGAGCGTCTGCGTGGCGATTGGCGGACAGATCGGTTTTCTCGGCCTGGCGGCCCCACATCTGGCCCGGCGCCTGGTTGGCCACCGCCACGCGGCCTTGCTGCCCGCGGCGGCCCTCTGCGGCGCCACGCTGCTGCTGGTGGCCGACGGCCTGGCACGCCACCTGCTGGCGCCGGTCGAGATCCCGGCCGGCGTGCTGGTCGGCATCCTCGGCGGCGCGTATTTTCTCTACTTGTTGACCACCACCCCGGGCTGAGCAATCATGGTTCAACTCACCGCGGAAAAACTATCGCTGGCCTACGACGATCTGGCCGTTGTCCACGAACTGAGTCTTGCCATCCCGTTGCGGCAGATCACGGCCTTGATCGGCGCCAACGGCTCCGGCAAATCAACGCTGTTGAAGGGACTATCGCGGATGATGGCGCCGCGGGGCGGGGCCGTCTATCTCGACGGCCAGGCGATCCACCGCCTGCCTACGCGGCAAGTCGCCCGTCAACTGGCCGTGCTGCCGCAACGTCCCGAGGCCCCCGATGGTCTTTCGGTCCGCGAGTTGGTCGCCTTGGGCCGTTTTCCCCACCAGGGTTTTCTGGGCGCCTTCAGCGCGGAGGACGACGCCAAGATCGAGGCGGCCCTGCGCATCACCGGCATGAGCGAACTGGCCCAAGCGGTCCTGGGAGAACTTTCCGGCGGCCAGCGGCAGTTGGCCTGGATCGCCATGGCCCTGGCCCAGGATACCGAACTGCTCTTGTTGGACGAGCCGACCACGTTTCTCGACATGGCCCATCAGATCGAGGTGCTGGAGGTGCTCCAGCGGCTGCACGCCACCGAGCGCCGAACCATCGTGATGGTGCTGCACGACGTGAACCAGGCCGCGCGCTACGCGCACTGCATGGTGGCGTTGGTGGCGGGCCGGATCGTCGCCTGCGGCGCGCCGCACGAGATCGTCGCGCCCGCCGTTTTGGCAGAGGTTTTCGGCATCGAGGCCCACGTGCTGATCGATCCCGAGACCCAGACGCCATTTTGTATTCCGAGGAAGTTGTCAAGATGAAGCGGGCCAACGTATCCGGCACACTCCGTGTGCCGCCGACCAACGGCACACGGAGTGTGCCGGATACGAATTCCACCCTATGAGAGGTAAGGGATCATGCAATCGGCCAGCGAACTGAAGAGTATCTTTCAAGACGGCTGGAACATACCCGCACGCGTGGAGAACTACGTGCGCAACGTGGCCGAGGGCGAGTTTCAGGACGCCGCCTCGCTGGCGGCCTGGCGTCAATGCCTGGAAACCCCGCGGGGCAACCTTACATTCTCGTAGGGAACAAGCCCACCGAGGATTGACCGCTTGAAGAATGGTTCTGGAGTACGCTAGTATGTTTGAACTGCCTCGTGATCTGGTGATCCTCTTTGCCACGCGCATGGTGCGTTTGTTCGCCTATGGGTCGCTTTCCGTCGTGCTGGCCCTATCATGGTCTTCACGCACCTGCCATCGAACGTCTTGCTGATCCTGGTGCCGCCCGAAGAGCGCTCGGCCGCCGCCGGCGTCACCGGGGTGGCGCGCACCACGGGAGCGGCGATCTCGCCCCTGTTGGCCGGCGTCTGCCTCTCCCACCCCATCACGTTCGACTTGCCCTTCTATCTTGCCGGCGGGCTGAAGATCGTCTACGATCTGCTCTTGTACCGCAGCTTTGTCACGGTGCGGCCGCCGGAGGAGTTGGGGCCTGTAAAAGAATAAGTTGAGCAATTTTATTGAAGCAAAGGCGACCGGCGAAGGAGCGTACCAGCCGCCCAGACTTCGCCGGTCGCCTTTACTTCAATAAGGAATTGCGAGAAAAACCCGACATCAGCGATTGTGGCCGTAATAGCAGGCGATGGAAAGGCAAACGGCGCTGCGCCTGTTTGCCTTCCCATATTTGCTCAACTTATTCTTTTACAGGCCCTTGGCCGCGGCGACGCAAAAATCCGCCGCGGCCGAAGAGGCCAGCGTCCGGTAATCCCTACCGTATCGCAAGCATGGTAGAATGGTCTTAATGTATCCGGCTACATAAGGTGATCTTCATGGGCCAGCCCACCAGTCCTTGCCCCACGCTGCTGCTGTTGGCCGCCTTCAGCCGTCACGCGGCGGCCTTGGAGTGGGCCCGCGCGCGGGCCGTGCAGCAGTGGGGGCCGCTGGCGCTGGCAAGCCCGACGTTCGCCTTCCAGGAGACCGACTACTACCAGCCGACCATGGGGCCGGGGCTGCAAAAAATCTTTTACGCCTTCGCCCGCCCGTTCGATCCGGCCCAACTGGCCGAAATCAAACTGCAAACCAACGCCTGGGAAGCCGACTACGCCAGCCAGTCCGGCCACGCCGAGCCGCGGCCGTTGAATCTCGACCCCGGCTACCTAACCAGGGGCAAGCTGGTATTGGCCTCGACCAAGGATTTCGCCCATCGCATCTACCTGGGCCGCGGCATCTACGCCGAGGTGACGCTCTTCTATCGTCATCGCCGTTGGGAGCATCACCAGTTCACCTTCGGCGATTACCGCCGCGAGGATTATCAACAGTTCTTCTCGCAATGCCGCGATTTCCTGCACGCGCGCCCGCCGCAAGGCAACCGTTCGCGGGACGGCGAAGAAGGGGACAGGTCCATGTTTTCGGACGACCTCGTGCCTGTCAATCGTGCGGATTGGCCGAAAAATGGACCAGTCCCCGGTCGCCCCGTGGACGGTTGCCCGCAAGGGACGCCCCCATGAACGGCGCGTTGATCGGTTGGCTGATTGTCGGCGCCGCGCTGCCGAGCTTGTGGGTCTGCTGGGCGGCGGCTGGCCTCTTGCGCCGCTTCGGCCCGCGATGGGGGCTGTTGGATCGTCCCGGCCCGCGGAAGTTGCAGACGACGCCCATGCCCACCAGCGGCGGCCTGGCCATCTGGCTGGGCATCGTCGGGCCGCTGGCCCTGGGGCAACTCCTGTTGTGGTTGCTGCTGCACGGCCCCGCGGCCGCCCGGGCTGCCGTGCCCGCGCTGCTGGCGCCCCATTTGCCGGGACTCATGCGTCAGTCGGGCCGACTCTGGCTGCTGCTGGCTGGCGGCACCGTGCTGATGCTCTTGGGATTGGCCGACGACCGTCGCGGGTTGGACTGGCGACTGCGGCTGGCTGTGCAGACGCTAGTGGCCGTGGTCATGGTGCGGCTGGGTTGGCGGGCGAACCTGCTGGCCGACGCCCCGTGGATCAACGCGGCCGTGAGCGTGCTTTGGATCGTGGGCCTGATGAATTCCTTCAACATGCTCGACAACATGGACGGCCTTTCCGCGGGCGTGGCCGCCATCGCCGGCAGCCTGCTGACGGTGGCCATGTTTTTGGCCCCGCGGCCGGACAATCACCAGCCGCAATTGTTCGTAGGCGGTTTTCTGCTGGTGATCGTCGGCGCGCTGTTGGGTTTCCTGTGGCACAATCGCCCGCCCGCGCGGCTGTTCATGGGCGACGCCGGCAGCTACTTGATCGGCTACCTGCTGGCGATGGTCACCTTGACCGCCACCTTTGCCGGCGGCGACGTGCCGCGACATGCCACGCTGGTGCCGTTGTGCGTGCTGGCC
>CAYYBU010000118.1:0-1404 GCA_964469945.1 uncultured Planctomycetaceae bacterium | reverse complement strand
TTTGATCCTCTTCGTGCCCATGTACGACACCCTCAGCGTGGTGTTGATCCGGCTTCGTGCGGGCCGCAGTCCGTTCGTGGGCGACAACAGTCATTTCTCGCATCGGCTGGTGGCCTTAGGGATGACCCGGAAGCAGGCCGTCTGGACCATTTATCTGACCACGGCCACCTGCGGCCTGGGCGGTTTGCTCTTGCACCAGGTGGATCGTTTCGGCGCGGGCGTGATTGTGTTGTTGGTCTTCTGCACGCTGATGTTGGTGGCCGTGCTGGAGATGGCCGGCCGGCGCATGTAGGGAACGCCCTCGGTGGCGTTCCGTGGCGAAATTGTGTAGACAAAATGATTGGACCAATCACTCACATCTAGCGGCGTGCGACCAGCAGCATGATTTTTTTCCAGCGCGGCGCCAGGTCGTACAACCGCCGTACGCAGCCGTTGAGGGTGCCGCGCTTGCGGCACGACAAATAGGCGGTCCGCTCGTGCGTCAGGCCAACCTGCCGCATAGCGGCGACGATCTCCGCGGCGACGTACTCGCGGCGATGAACATGCTCGTTGTCGTAACAGGTCTTGGCGAAGCTAAGCCGCGCGTCGGGTAGGATGGGACGCCCACGCAGCAGGCGAACCACGTTGGGCAGATGGGCCAGGTTCGGCGTCGTGAGGACCAGCCGGCCGCCGGGCTTCAGCAGGCGGCTCAGCATGGCGAGGTGCTCGTGCGGCGGGATCGGCAAGTGCTCGACGATTTCGAAGCTCAGGACCACGTCGAACGGCTGCGCGACGTCGAGCGGCTGTTCGGCCAGATTGATGCCGATGGCGCGGAACCCGTAGGGCCGGTAGTCCTGTTCATGCTCGCGGATGGCTTCGGGGAAGTCGACCACGGTGACCTGGGCGCCGCAGGTACGGACGAGCTGCTTTTCGACGTAGGCGCCGCCGGCCCCCACGGAAAGCACGCTGGCGCCCGGCGGCACGACGCGGAGGCACTCGGCAAAGGTTTCGTAGAAGCGGCCCACGTGCGGGCGGAGATAGTCCGCACCGTGCCGCGTCATGCGCTGCGATTCCTCGCCGCAAAGCCGCGCGAAGGTGCGGAAGTCGGTCTGGGCGGGCGGTCGATCCGGCATGGCTGCGCGCGCAAGGGGGGACAACTCCGCCGCAGCGGAACGGATACGAAACGTGGGGTAGTGTAGCCGGTGCCGTACAGGCGGTCAACATCGGCTGGCGGGGGCCCTCGCGGGCGCTTCGGGCTAGTGCCAGGCGGCGTTTCTAGGTATATTGCCCGCCTAAACTATTCGGTGGGGGCTCGCCGACCCACCCTGTATCTCTCCGAGTGCTCAACTTGTACCGACTCGAGGGCGGGAAGCATTTCACCAATCACGTGCTGGAACCGGTCGGCCCGGCCGCGCTGCCGCGGCG
>CAYYBU010000117.1:0-7341 GCA_964469945.1 uncultured Planctomycetaceae bacterium | reverse complement strand
GGCCCGGTCTTCGCCAACGTCGTCCTGGCCGACGAGATCAACCGCGCCACGCCGCGGACGCAAAGCGCCCTGCTGGAAGCCATGAGCGAGCGGCAAGTGTCGGTCGACGGCCAGACGCATCCGCTGCCGCGGCCTTTTATGGTGATCGCCACGCAGAATCCCGTCGAGTTCGAGGGCACCTACCCGCTGCCCGAGAGCCAATTGGACCGCTTCCTGTTGCGGATTCCCATGGGCTATCCGGGGCGGGAGATGGAACGCCAGGTGCTCACCAGCCATCGCCTGGGCGAGCCGGTCGATGCGCTCCAGGCGGTGCTCACCTGCGAGCAGATCGTCGGCCTGCAGCAGGAAGTGCGCCGCGTGGAGGTCGAAGACTCGATCAACGATTACCTGTTGGACATCGTTCAGGCCACCCGTCGCTGCGAAGAGTTGCACGTGGGGGTCAGCACCCGCGGCGCGCTGGCGCTGTATCGCGCCGCGCAGGCGGCCGCCTTGTTGGCTGGCCGCGGCTACGTCGTTCCCGACGATATCAAAACGCTGGCCGTGCCGGTCTTGGCTCATCGCGTCATCAGCAAGGGTTACCTGCACGGCGATCAGCGTGCCGCCGTGGAGGCCTTGATCGAGCGCCTCGTGGATGAAGTCTCCGTGCCGGCGTGAAAACGCTTTCTCCAGCCGGGCGGGCACGGGGCGCCGAGCTACCGCATCGTCTCCAACGGATCGACGCGCATGGCGGACATCGCCGGGAGCAAACCGCCCACGCTCCCCATAATCAACGCGAAGGCGGCGCCGATGGCCAAGATGGGCGCGTCGACGCGGAAGGCGAAGGCCACCGATTTCGCCCCCAAGGCCGTGCTCAGCGTCAGACCGTTGACGGCATAGCCCAGGGCCGAGCCCAACAGGCCGCCCACCAGGGCAATCAAGAGCGTCTCCAGCAGGAAAGAGATGACAATCTCGCGGCGGCTGAAGCCCAACAACCGCATCACGGCGATGTCCTTGACGCGTTCGCCGATAGCGGCGAACATCGTGTTGGTCACCCCGAACACGGCGCCGATGGCCATGAAGACGGCAATCACGAAGGCGCCGGTGCGAATGACGTTGGTCTGCTCGGCCTGCTTCTCGTAATACGCGGGCTCGGTCTGCGCCTGGACGGCGATGTTGCGGCTGTGAGACAACCGGTCGGCCAGTTCCAGGGCGGCCGCCGGTCCGGCGGTGCGCAACACGACCGAACTGCTGATGCCGTCGCGATGGAAGTGGGCGCCCAGTTGCGTGATGTCGCACCAGGCCTCCGACTCGAAGCTGGCGCCGTCGGCCTCGAACAGGCCCACGATGTCCCACTCGACCTGGCCCAACGGCAGCCGGTCGCCCACTTCGAGGCGTTCCTGGCGGGCCATGCCGCGGCCGAGAATCACTTCGCGGCAGTTGCGATGGAACATGCGGCCCTCGACGATCCGCACCTGGGAATGCACCGCCAAGGCCAGCGGATACACGCCGCGGGCCTGGAACGAATGGTAGCTCTGGCTGCGATCGTCCCATTGCGTGATGGCCATGAACAACTCGCGACTGCACAAGGGGCGGCCGTCGCTGCCGCGCAGCACGCCGGGCGTCATCTCGACCTGCGTGACCAGGTGGTTATCCATCTGGCTGAGCACCTCGTCGAAATTGCCCTCCTTCATCACGATCACGTTTTCCGCCTGCCCGCTGCCGGCGCAGACTAACTGCACGCCGTTGACGAAGGCCAGCATGACGACCAGGGCCATGATGACCAGGGTGAAGCCGGCGGCGGTCATCAGCGTCGTCCGCCAGCGGACCATCAGGTTGCGGTAATTATAGGAAACGGGAATCATATGTTTGACGCGGACGAAAAAAACTTAGCCACGGATGAACACGGATGCAACACGACTTGTTTACGGAACGAAGCCATCGACCTCGACCTTTTAACTCCTGACTCCTGACTTCTGACTTCTTTCTCTTTTCATCCGTGGCTAAATACTTATTCTTACCCAGCATTGGAAAACGCCTCCACCACGCGGACTTTCTGCGCCATCCAGGCGGGCACGGCGCTGCCGATGAAGCCGACGGCCGCCCCAACCAGCAGACCGTGCAGGATGAACCGCGGCGGGATGGGGAACTGCACGAGAAAATCGATGCGGATGGGCAACTGGCCGGCCATGTTCAACACCGAAACGAGATAGGCCAGGCCGGCCCCCAACAGGCCGCCGGCGGCGCCGACCACGATGGCCTCGCCGGCAATCATGCCGAGGATGAAGCGGGGCTGGAAGCCGAGGATCTTCAGAATGGCCATTTCCCGGCGGCGCTCGCGGACGGTCATGCTGATGCTGTTGGAAAGCACGACCACCATGTCGATCAGCAGGATCGAGACCACGAAATTGATGATGTGGACGATGGTGTTGGCGCGGCCCATGAAGCGGCCCACGCCGGCCGATTCGGTTTCCACGCGGAGCTTGTCGCGGCTGTTGGCGAAGAGGCGTTCCGCGTCGGCGGCCACGCGCTTGCCGGTCTCGCTGTCGGCGACCCGCAGCCAGACCAGATTCACCGACTCGCGATCGCCGACGCCCTCCTGGAAATAATCCTCGCGGAAGAAGAAGTTCTTCGACCACAGTTCGGAGGGGAGCACGCCGACGATCTTGAAATCGAGGTTCTTGCCCAGGTGGGTGAAACTGGTCAGGGAGAACTTCTGCCCGGGATGCCAGTTCATCTGGTCGAGAATGCTCTGGCCCATCAGCACGCCGTTCTTCTCGCGATCCATGGCGTCCAGCAGGGCGGGGTCGAGGTCTTCCATGCCGGGGTGCATCTCGCGCAGATTGTCCATGCGCGTGGCGATGCCGGCGGCCGTGTGACCGGCGTCGTCGAGATAACCGGCGTAGAAGTGCCAGACGGTCCAGTCCTCGACGCCCTCGATCGCGGCGATCTTGGGCACATAACGGATGGGGAACTGGCTGGGCATGATGTACTTCTCGCGCACGATCAGCCGCGTCTGGCTGGAATGCGCGCTGACCACCTGGTTGACGATGTCCGTGACCGTGCTGGCCAGCGTGTAGACGGCCACCAGCACGACCACCGCCAGGGCCGTCAGCGCGGTGCGGACCTTGTTGCGGCCCAGGTTTTTCAAAAAGAGGATGAAGACGCGCAGCATCAGTGGGCTCCCTGCCAACCGGGAAACGCCTCCTGCAGCGTGGTCGAGGTGCCTTCGTGGAGCCGGCCCTTGTCCATGTGGACCAACCGCTGGGCGCGGACCGCCGCCCGCGGATCGTGCGTCACCAGCAGGATCGTCTTGCCCAGGTTCTCGTGGACCGCCTGGAGCAGGTCGAGGATCTCTTCCGAGGTATGGCCGTCGAGGTCGCCGGTGGGCTCGTCGGCCACGATCAACGTGGGGTCGGTGACCAACGCGCGGGCGATTCCCACGCGCTGCTGCTCGCCGCCGGACATTTGCCCCGGCCGGTGGGTCATGCGATGCGTCAGGCCGACCAGTTCCAGGGCGGTCAGCACCTGGCGGCGGCGCCGCGCGGAAGTCATCTGGAACAGCAGCAGCGGCAACTCGACGTTCTCGTAGGCCGTCAGCACGGGGATGAGGTGATAGAACTGGAAGATGAAGCCCACGTGGGCACTGCGCCAGCGGGCGACCTGGGCCTCGTCCATGGCCGAGATGATGTCCTCGCCCACGCGAATCGTCCCCGCGGTGGGGCGGTCCAGTCCGGCAATCAGGTTCAGCAGCGTGCTCTTGCCCGAACCGCTGGGCCCGATGAGGCTGACGAACTCGCCGGCGGTCATGCGCAGATCGATGCCGAGGAGCACTTGGATCGGGCCGCCGCCGGTATGGTACTCTTTATGCACGTCGTCGACGTGGACAATGATCTCGCTCATCGCGTCTTCGTCTTTCTGACGTCGTAGGCACACGGCGTGTGCCGGCTGATTGACTACGCGCCCTTGGTTTTCTGTTTCATGCGCGGCCGCACCCGCTGACCGTCTTCCAGGGCCTTGTCGCCGGGAATCAAGACGATGTCGCCGGGCTGAATGCCCTTGAGGACCTCGACTTTACCGCCGCTGATGGTGCCGATCTGCACGGGCCGCCGCCGGGCCACGCCATTGTCGCACACGAAGGCGATCTTTCCCGTGGCGCCATCGACCGCGTCGACGGCGTCGAGGATGGCCTTTTGCGGCAAGTGGACCACCTGGCCGGCGTTGGCCGGCGGCGCGCTTTTCAGCACCTGCACGCGACAGTTCATGTCGGGCGACAAGAGTTCGTCGGGAGCGACGATGGCGATCTTGATCCGCCGCACGCCGCGCTGGCGATTGTAGACCGGCGCGAACCACTGCACGCGGCCGCGATACTCGCGATCGGGATAGGCCTCGGTGGTAATCAGGCAGGGCTGGCCGGTGCGGAGCTCGGCCAGATCGCGTTCCTGAACGTCGACTTCCGCCTCCAGGGTGTTGAGGTCGGCGATCGTACACATGCTGCCCGCGATGGTTTCCATGTGGAGCATCTCGCCCAATTCCACGGAGCGTTGCAGCACGGTACCGTTCACCGGCGAGGTGATGCGCGTGCCGTCGTAGAAGAACTGCGCCTTGGCCACCAGGGCCTTGGCGTTCTCCACGTCGGCCGCCAGGGCGGCCAGGCGCTCCTCGCGCGGACCAAGCTCGAGCAGGTGAAGGGCCTCACGGAACTGGTCGGCGCTGGCCTTGGCCTGCAATTGGGCAGCCTCGGTGCGGTCGTATTCGGCCGGCGAAATGGTGCCTTGCAACTGCTTCGCCCGCACGAGATCCTTGGCCTGGAGTTCTTGTTGCGCTTCGGCTTGGGCCAGGGCGGCACGGGCCTTGCGAAGGTCTTCCCGCCGGGTGCCCCTGCGAGCCTCCTCGTACTGCGCTTGGGCGCTGGCCAGAATGGCTTTGGCCTGGTCCAGATCGGCGCGGTACTGGCCGTCGTCGAGCCGCGCCAGCAAGTCGCCCTTATGCACCTTCTGCCCTTCTTCGACGTGCAACTCGGCGACGACGCCGGGGACGCGCGGGCTGATCTTCACCACCGAATGCGTGATCACGTAGCCGGTCGCGTCGAGGACGATGTCCAGGGGCCGCTGGTAGGTGGCGGCGACCGCATCGACTTCCATCTCGTTGGCCAACAGGCCGCGGCCTGCCTTGAGCCGGTAGAGGTAGAGCCCGCCGCCAGCCAGCAGCACCAGCAGGAGCAGGGCAAGCCAGCGTTTCCGCCGCGGTCGCCGGGTGAGAACCTGGGCCTTGTTCAGCCGCAGGGCGCGGACGCGATCGGACATCAAGGCGGGCGCCGGTTCTTCCGTGGCCACGCCGGCGACGTCCGACAGCGGCCGGCGGGCATTGCCGTGACCATTCTTGGTCGCCTCGACCGAGGTTTCATGCACCGGGTTCATGGTTGTCCCCCTAGTTTTCCGGCTGTGCCTTCCGGCTCGATGCCATATTGGCGGCAATAAGGGCCCAAGGCGCGCTCGATCGCTTGCGCGTCGAGGCCGAATTGTTGGAGATCGTAGCGATGCTTGCCATGTTTGTGCTGCGGATTGGCGTCGAGCCATTGCCGGGCCCGGGACGCCGCTCCCGCGCTGAACTCATAGCCGAAGTGCTCATGAATGTGCCGCAGCACGGCGATGGGGTCGGCCATGAGATCGACGTACTTGAGATCCAGCACGCGGTCCGCTCCGGCCGCCTCTCGCGCACAGCCGCCGCGGTGGAGTCCCTCGACGCACAGGTCGAGCACCTCGGGGCCCAGCCGCAACGGCTCGACCCGGTCGGAGGCCATGCCGCGGTAGACGGCAAAGAGGCTGCACAACGAGGGAACCACCTTGCACGGGTCGCGGTGCAACTGCACGACGGCCGCGTCGGGGAAGATCCGCAGCAGCGGCCCTAGCGCGAACAGGTGGACCGGCGCCTTGAGGACCCAATGGCCCGGCGGCGGCGACTGCCACTGCAGGACCTGCAACTGCCGATAGTAGTCGCGATAGGACGCCTCGATGACCTCCGCCGGGGCCTCCAGGAACCAGCGCGTGTAGCTGGGAATGTGGTTCTCCATGACGGCATAGGCGGTCACGAAGGTGTTCATCAACAAGCGGCTGCACTCCTCGGGCTGTTCGGCGTCGATGGCATGTACGGCCGGCAAGGCGGGGGCCACATAGCACAGCAGCTTGATGGCGCGGCGGGTGCGGGCGATGCGCGGGTCGGGTTGGCGGCCCCATTCGGCGTCGCGGGGGGCCGGCGCCACCGCCTCCCAGGTCCGTAATGGACGCGCCCGGGGATCTTGGGCCAGCAAGTTGTAGAGCAAGGTCGTTCCGGTGCGGGGCAGGCCCAGCACCAGCAACGGTCGCCGTACCGGCGTGGTGAGGATCTCGGGATGGCGGCGCAACTGCTCCTGCACGCGCAGGCGGTTGCACAACAGCAGCCACACGCTGGTGCGCACCATGATCCGACCGAAGGAATTCAACTCGGCCTCTTCGTCGGCGGCCTTCAGCAGGATGCGCAATGGCGCCAGGAAGCCTTCGCCGCCGAAGTCATCGAGGCCGGTCCGCCGCCGGGCCGCCGCGAGCAAGGACTGCTCGTCCAGCGAGGTCAGGCGCAGGCCCGTCTTTCCCAACAACCCGCCCAGCGCGTTGAAGAGGCGAATGCTCCAGGGCCGTTGGGGCCTTGCATACCTCGGGGCGCCATGAGTGGCCTGCCCACCCGTGTGTCCCGGGGCACTACTGGACGCGCCCGACGCCATGCCTTGCGTGGTCGTGGCGCCCGTTCGGCTGGACAGCGTGGTGCTCATGGCAGGCTCCCATGGGTCGTGAGGGCACTCAGTGCGGTCTCGTCCCAGACAGTACTTTGCGGGCCGGCCTCGGCCAGCGTGGCGCAGGCCAGCACCAGGGCGTCGGTCTGCATGGTGTGGACCGTGTAGGTACAAGCGGTCGGCTGGTGATAAATGAGCATCAGCCCGCCGGTTTCCACGGCACTCAGTTGGAAATCGCCCGGGCGGCCGTCCAGGCCGGTGCCCAGGGCCTTGCCCACCGCTTCCTTGGCGCACCAGAGGCGCAGTGGCCAGGCTTGCTGGTCGTCCTGCTCGGCCAGGGTGCCGAGGGCCTCGAGCTCCTCGGCGTTGGCCATGATGGCCAGCACGTGCGTCATGTCGCGGGCGACCGGCTCGATGTCGATGCCGCAGGCGGCGTCGGCCGCCATGGCCGCCGCCCAACCCTCGGTGTGCGCGATACTGATGTACGGCATGGGCGGGCAATCGTCGCGGGCCAGCAGCACGGGTTGCCCTTGCTCGTGCTGGGCGATTTGCAGTAACGCGGGGTGGATCATGTCGCCGCCGCTGCGCTGGGCCAGCCA
>CAYYBU010000116.1:0-7348 GCA_964469945.1 uncultured Planctomycetaceae bacterium | reverse complement strand
TTTCGCTTGCGTCTTTTCGTCCCCCGCCGGCTTGGCGGCCGCCGCGTCTGGGGAGGCCGTATCGGCGGCCTTGTCGCTGGGAGCCGGCTGCAAATCCGACTTGGACGCTTCGACCGGTTGCAGGCCGCCGCCGTTGTCGGCCGTCCGTGTCGGGGCCAAGGTGGGCTCGCCCGCTTTGTCTGCCGAGGTCTCCCGCACCTGGCTGGGGGCGTCGCCGGGGGCGGCCGTTTCCGGCGTGGCATCGATCAGCCGCACGCCCGTGGAGTGGTCCGCCGCCTTGTCGGCCGTGGACGCCTGCTGGGCATGGACAAGCTGACAGCAGAGTGCCAGCAGGGCCGTGGACGAAACAATGACTCCCAAACAAGGGCGTGGTTGGATATACATCGCGCGTTCCTCCTTGAACGTCGGCAGCCGAAACTGAGACTTTTGAGGCCGCTAGTGTACCCAGGCGTCGTAAGTCAAGTCCATAGTGGATTTCTGCTTTTGCCGCCCTTCCAGCGGAAAACACGGTCCTCACCGCCGCCAGGCGATTGGGAAAGGCAATAATCAGGCTTCCCTTCCCTCCTGGAGAGGGTGGGGGTGAGGGGTGATCGGCCACGCGTGGACCGAGCCCGACAGAGATTCCCCCTGGAATCATGCGACTCCATTCAGCCCGCGCGCCAGGTCAGCTCCAGCCGTTCGCCGTGCTTGGGATGCTTCTTGTCCAGGCTGTGAAGCACCAACGTGGCGCCGCCGGCGGCCAGTGTCATATCGACCCATGCGTGTGGCTGCGCCTGGTCGAAGACCCAAGCGGTCGCCGGCAGGTTGACCAGGTGGATGCCGTGCGCAGTGGAATGTTGCCAAATATGGCTGTGGCCGAACACATGGGCCTTCACCTGCCGCCGCGGCGCCAGCAGCTCCAACAAGGCCGCCCCGTCGCGCAAGCCTTGAAACCCCGTGGGGTAATGATGGGTCAGCACCAGGGCCGGTTTCTCCCGTCGGGCATCCAGTTCCTTGGCGAGCCAGTCGAGCTGCGCCTGGCCGAGTAACCCGGGCGTGGAGTTGGTCTTCTCCAGCGAATCGAGCAGGAACCAATTCGCGGCGGCGGTTTCCAGCACGGCGACCTGCCTTTGCAGAAGGACCGACGGCGCGGAACGCTTGGGCAGGACACTCTGCATCGCCTGCCAAAACGTCTCGCGATGATCGTGATTGCCCAGGGCAAGGTCCAACGCCATTCCCGACGCGCGCAGCGGCTTGACGAGGTCCAGCAATACCGCATAGTCGGCCGCATGACCTTTCAGAAAGACGTTGTCGCCGGCCACGATGGCGCGGGCAGGCCGCGGCCGCAGCGTCAGGATCTCTTCCCGCGCCTGGATGAAGTTCGGTCCGGGTTTGGCGCCCCGGTAGGCATCATCTCGCCGCTCCCATACGTGCGTATCGGCCAGCAGCGCCCAGCGGTTTGGATCCAACGGCGGCTCGGCGGCCCAACCCTGGCCGGGCAACAACAGTCCCGCACCAGCGGCCACGGCGCCGCTCACGAATTGACGTCGCGACAGCGGTGGCAAATGAATCGGCATGGCAGGAAAACCTTTCTGTGTCCAATGTTCGGCGGGCTGATCTCCAATTATTCATCGCCACCTGCCCGGTGTCCAGGCGGCGGAAAGATATCGACATTTATTCGCTCATTGTTGTCGTCCTGTCGCTTTGCGATGAAAACCGCTCATGGCGCCCGGCGCAGGTAACCGGCGCTGGACTGAAAATAACGTTGGCGGCGGTTCTGAACCGCTTCCTGGCTTTCCGCCTCGCGACCCTGAAGATCGCTCAGGTTGGCCTGACAATAGCGGCAGCCGACCATCTCGACGTGGAAGGCGATGTAAGCGGCCACGTCGTCGGGCACCGCGCCCAGCAGGTAGGAGCCCAATTGCTCCCGCGACGGACAACTCAGCCGCCGCCGCCGCCAGATCGCGCCCAGCGAATGCACGCCCGCGTTGCGCCGCCCATGAATGGTCTGCAACCGCCCCATCAACTCCGCGTCGTCGCGCAAGGCCTTCTCCAGGCGGCCCATCTCCTCGGCCGGCAAGGCCTCGTCGAGATAGGCATCCAGATCGGATTGTCGAAAAGGCACGCTCACAATGACGATCCCTACTACTATTCCTGGGCTTTCGCAAAGTGCCGATACAAGGTTCCCCTCTCCCTCCGGGAGAGGGTCGGGGTGAGGGTGCCGCAAAACACGGCCTTTATGGCGGCTTTCTCCCTGATTCCCCCTCACCCCTGCCCTCTCCCGGAGGGAGAGGGGGACTCTTTTCCGGCCCATACAATTCCGGAAACACTTCCGCGGGCAGCCCCTGTTGGCGTACCGCGGCGCGGAGCTTGTCGATCATTTCGAACTTGAAATTGGCCACTGTCTGTTCCGAGATCCCCAGCCCGGCGGCCACCTCCTTGTTGCCCCAGCCGCGCACCAGCAGCAGTTCCGCACACTTGAGCTTGTCCCATTGGCCGCGGCGCTGCCAGTGGGCGATCTGCTCGCCCAAGGCGGCCGCCAACGCCGCTTCCTCCAGCCCGCGGCGCTCGCCGCTGCGGACCACGCTGCTGACGGGCCGAGCGTGGTCGGCCGGCTGCCAATCGTCGCTGCTATTGTCGGCCACCACCAGCGGCAGCACGGGGCGGCGGCCCTCGCGGCGCAACAGGTCGGTGAGCTTGTGCGCGGCAATGGAGAACAGATATCCTTCCAGCGGCTGGCGGGGATCGTAGTTCGGCAGGCTGGTCAACAGCCCGACGAAGGTCTCCTGCACCACGTCTTCCGCGGCCGCGCGATTGGGGGTCCGCCGGATCACGTAGCCCAACAAGCGGCCTTCATAGCGCGCAATCAACTCGTTCCACGCCGCGGCCTCGCCGCCGCGAATGCGGCCGATCAATAGGCGGTCGATCTCACTGGCCTCGGACATGGGAGGAGTCAGGAGTTAGGAGTCAGGAGTGGGCATTGAAGCAGTGCGAGCAGACTCCCCTCTCCCGCACGCGGGAGAGGGGCAGGGGGTGAGGGCGTTCGGAACCTGCTCCAAGGCCCACCACCCTCACCCCCGACCCCTCTCCCATTTATGGGAGAGGGGAGACGCTATACTCCCACCTCAATTCTTCACCCAAGCCATGCAAATACCAACAACGCCGCTACGCCAACGAGCACCAGCCCCAGCAGGAGCACACCGACCAGCCCGGCCTTCTTCGCAGTCGCCGCCACGATCAGCACGATTAGCACCAGCAACAAGGCCATGCCTGCCAGCTTCACCACCGTCATCCCACCGATCGAGCCGCGGCCGGTCCCAAGGTGAAAAGCGGCGCTACCCATGCCGTGCGTCGTACTCGATATGGTCTCCACCGGCGGCACGTCGGCAGCCGTCTCCAACGCAGCCGTGTGGAGATGGCTGCCGCGAGTGGGCGTCCCGATCTTCTGCCAGGCGCCGTAGGCCCCGCCCGCGACCGCCAGCGCCGCCAGCATGGCCGCCAGCCGCAAACGGCCGCGATAGGCCCCGGCGGTGGCCAGATCGGCCTTCAAATATCCCACGGCCACGGCGAGCAAGGCCAACAGCGCCAACAGCCCCGTGCCCGCCAACCACAGCCGGCCGGTCACCAGCGCCTGATGCCAGCAGTCCTTGATCCGCGATTGCATCGAGCGATCGAACTCCAGCAGCAGATGGAGCTGGATCATCGGCCCGACCGAGGCCTGAATGGTCTCTTCATACTGGCCGCGGAGGATCGCCGGCTCCAGTTCGCCGGCGGGCATCTCGACGCGGCCGGCCGCTTCCGCTCCCAGGTAGATTTCGGTGTACTGCGTCAGCGCGTTCTGCAAGGCCTGCGGCAGCCGCGCGTCGCACTCGGCGCGCGTCGTGTAGGGGCCAATGCAAACGGTCATACGGTACAGGTCGCCATCGCGACCGGCCGGCGCATCGACCCATGCCGGCCGACCGGCCGCTGGGTTTGCGGCCTGGGCACCACTGCTGGCTTGTCCAGCAGTGCCGGCGTTGGGCGGTGGTTCGGCACTGCTGGACGAGCCAGCCGTGGCACCCGACGTTGTCCGCGGTGGATCCGCCTTTTCCACTTGCATCGCCAACTTCACCGGCGCGGTGTTGGAATGGCCCATGCGTTTGCCGGTAATCGCCTTGCTCAACGCCTGGCCCAGGCCGCGAACCAGCCGGCCCGTCTGGACCGCCGGAGGGTGCTGCGGCGCGGCATCGCTCTGCTCGACCTCGATCTGCGCAGGCGGCGGCACGAACTGCGGTGGCACCGCGCGGGCTACCGTATGGCGCGGATAGGATAACTCCTGCATGGAACTGCTCACGTGCGCCACGTGCCGGACCCCGAGCAGGGCGAAGCAGACCATCGCGACCATGGGCAGGCTCAGCACGGCGAGCACGACCAAAGTCGCCGTCCGCGTCCGCGGGTTGGAGAGCAGAACGATCAGGCTCACCAGGGCGCCGACGGGAACCAGCAGGGCCAAAAGCAAGACGGGCAGCGCAATGATCGTCATCGTTTCGCTCCTCGGGAACCCAGCCGTTGGTGCAACGGCACCCAGGGACTGGCCAACTGCACGGCCACCGACATGGTGGCGGCCACCATCGCCAGCCAGGGTTGCGGGAAGTGCCACACGCCGGCCACCAGGAAGGCCACCACCGCGGAGACGATCATCGACCACAGGCTGAGCCGCACCGCCCGCAACGGGTCGGCCTGCCGCCACCAGCGCAGCACCAGCAGCAGCGTGCCGAAGCAGGCCATGTAGGCCATCGCCAAGGGTCGGCCATCGTCGGCATAGAAGCTCAAGGGCAGCCGATATCCATACGGCCCGGCTGCCGGCATGTCGGCCGCCGGCGGCAGATGGACCCACAGCGCCTCGGCCACGCCGCAGGCCAGCAGGCCCAAGCCCAAGCCGACGACCATCAAGATGAAGCGTCGCAACAGCGCCTCGCCCGCGGTTCCTTCCCAGAACTTGGCCGCCAACAGCACGGTCCATGTGCCGGCGATGCCGACCAGGGCCAGCCAAGCACATTGTTCGGGTTGCGGCGTCATTCCGCGATAGCCGCTCACCAGGATCATGACCACGCACATCGCCAGCGCCACCAGCGCGCCGGTCAGCAGCGAGCCCAGCAACTCGGCCAATCGCTGTCGCGGCGGCTTGAGCACCCAGGCGAAGGCCGCCTTCTCGTGCCGCGCCGCGTGGGTCGCCGGCTCGGGCGGAGCCAGTGGCACCCGCGCTGCGACGGCCACCGGGGACTGTCCCAAGTTTCGTCCGACGAAACTGGGACTGTCCCCTTTCCGCGGCGGACCGCTGAGGGCCAACACCATCGTCCGCGCGACGCGGTACACGCAGTAGAGGGCCAATGTCGCCACGCCGAGCGGCACGAGAAGTCCTCCATGATACACCAGCACCACGATGCCGATCACCAGCAGAACATATTTTTTCGTTTGGCTGAAGGTGTCCCAGCGCGTCAAGAACTGATGCCACTTATTCTTGACCGCGCGCAGCACGGGCTCGTCGTCGATCACCTCGGCATGGACGAATGTCTCTTCGTCCGCCGTGGCCGGCGGGGTGAGCGGCGCAACGTCTCCCGGCAACCAGCCGACCCCTTGCGGCGGCGGTCCCGCCGGCAGTGCGGCCAGCATTTCGCCCACGGAAGGATAACGCAGCGCCGGGTCCTTTTCCAACGCCCGCGCGACCACCGTGCGATAGGGCTCGGCCAGCGTCGAAACGTCGGGCCGCGCGGTCAGGTGTTTCATCAACACCTCGCCCACGCTCTCGCCGTCGAAGGGGACCCGTCCGGTGAGCAGTTCATAGAGCAGGATGCCCAAGGCGTAGATATCGACCTCTTTGCCGTAACGGCCGTTGGCCACTTCGGGGGCCATGTAGTGGAGGGTGCCGACGCTTTCGGTATGCCCGCTGCGGCGGCTGCACGAGACGAACTTCGACAGCCCGTAGTCGCCCACCTTGACCAGGCCTTCCTCGGAGAAGATGTTGCCGGGCTTCAGATCGCGATGCACGATGCCGCGCTGGTGCAAATAGGCCACGCCGCCACCGATGCCGCGAATCCAGGCCAACGCCTCCGCCGCCGGCAAGCCCTGGGGATGGGTCGCCACGACCTCTTCCAGGCACTGGCCCGCCATGTATTCCATGACGACCCAGGTGTCGCCCTTGTCGTCGGTGCGGATGTCGTACAGATCCAGCAGGTTGGGGTGTTTGAGGTTCAGGCATTGGCGAATGCCGCGCAGCTCGACATCCAGATTGCGGCGGATGAGCTTCAGGGCCACTTCCTTGCCGGCGTCGCTGAGGGCGTAGTAGATTTCGCCGAAGCCCCCCTGCCCGACGCCGCGCTTGATGGTGTAGCCTTCCAGCGGTTGCGCGCCGCTGGCATACACGAACCGTTCCGCCGGCCGCGCGCTGCCGGGAGCGCCGGCCGCCGCCGCGGCCCCCGGCGTGCGAGCGGAGACGCCTGTCGTTTCATGCATGTTGGATTCCACGGCACCCCCTTGGGCTGACACTGCGCCCACCACCATTGTAACAACATCTGGCCTTCGTGTAGGGTGGGACAAGCGCAGCGCAGGCCCACCCTACTTTCTCCTAACTCCTAACTCCTAACTCCTGACTCCTGACTCCTAACTCCTAACTCCTCATCGTCTCCAGCTTCAAGGAAAATCCCTCACCCGTTACCCGGGAATCCCACGTCAGCCGTCCGCGGTCGCGGCAGGCGAGGCCGTCGATCTCGAACCGCCCGGGGGTGCGGCAGTACAGTTGCTCGCCGTGACGGAACAACATCACCTCGCGCGACCAGTTGCGGCACACCACATGGCTGTGCGCCTTGGGCCCCAGGACGCATACGTCGGCCATCAACAGTACGCCATCGCTGCTCGGTTGCGTGCGATGAGGGCTGACGAAGTCCAGCCGGGCCGTAGCGCTCAGCGGGTGCGGGCGGCGAAAGAGCAACTGGACCCCTTCGCCCAACTCGATCCGGCCACCGTCGCCCAGCCACGTCACCGCTTGCACCGGCCGGCCGTCGACGCGGACTGGCCGCAGGGCCTCGATCAGGTAGCCTTCGCCGTCGCGGCGGATGCAGGCATGTCGGCTGGACAGATCGGCCAGGATCGGCACGTCGGGGCCGTCGCCGCCCGGGGCCGGTTGCCCCAGCACGACCCGCTCGGCCAGGCAGACCCAGTAGCCGCCCACGGCGTCGATCCACAGCATGAACTTGCCACAGGTATTGCTGTCGCGGGGGTTCATGGCTTGATTATCGTCTTAGGTCTTGGGACGGTGTTGAATATCCGCGGGGTGGGACAAGCGGAGCGCAGGCCCACCATGCCTCGCTCCCCTCTCCCGTGTACGGGCGAG